>JAKBAG010000038.1 GCA_021809235.1 Acidobacteriota bacterium | reverse complement strand
ACATTCACACATTCTTCCAGAAACGATGAGGAAATCACACCTGCTCGCAACGCAGCAAGTAATATTACCCGAATGTACAGGAGATTCAAACCTTCTATACTACTGAGGTCCAGCACAGAAGAATACATAGCGAATGCCGCATTCTCTTCCCGCTGCCATCGGCCGGAAACTACTCGCAAAATTTTGCTTCCTCTCCGCGATTAGGGTCTGCGGATTTGCTTCAGAGCATCTTCAGCTGAAAATCGATCGCCATGGCTGCGGCTGATTTTTTCGAAGAGGATCTTTCCCTTCCTGTTCAAGATAATGGTTGAAGGGTATGCTGTTTCATTCGGAGCATTCCATCGGAGACCGTAGAGACTGGTTGCAACATAGTCCGGATCCGTCACAAGTACCACGTTGGACGGCAACTGCGATTCCGATGCCAGAAACTCTTTGGCGCGCTCGTTAAGCTGAGCGGCCGGTCCCGGATACACGAGTAGAACCCTTGCCTGCAATTCGGCAAAATCAGCTGCATGCAGGATGAAATCATGCACCTGCCGGTGACAGTACGGGCACTGATAGCCTGGATATCCGCGCAACACAATTAGTATTAGCGGACCGTTCCCAAGCTGACTATGCATCGAAACAGGATGACCCAGGGGAGTTCGAAGCGTAAAATCAGGTGCCTGTGCTCCTACGGCAGGTGTCTCGGCAAAGGCAGAGATTAACGCCAACCCTGGAAGCACAACTGCAAGCATAAACACAATGGAACGAATAACGCTTGGGTAGGAGTGATGCCCTCGTGCTGCATGTATGGCAACTTGCATCGAGTGCTCCAGAGTTCTGTTGGTCGTGGATGAATGAGTACGCATAGTCATTGTGTCCGGCTCCGGGCAACCAGTATGGCATAGCCGAGTTTTCCGCTACGAATGGCCTCCGCAGCCGCGGCGGCGAACCTTTTGGCAGTGCTAAGGTCGAGCCCTGGAATATCCAGCTTGCCCAGTCCGGAAGCTATCTCCAAGCCCAGAAGCCGGGATTGCACACCGCGCACCATCTCTGCAAGCGCATCATTCTGCGCTTCCATATGTTCCACCGTCAATCCACCATGGGTAAGTATGGACGCGTACTCCTGCATGGGCAGTGCATCACCAATACAAGCAATCCAAGCCAGCAGATCCTGCAACTCCGGCAATGGTGCTGGTGTTCGTGTCAAATCGCTGATGCCCACAGCGCCGCCATTCTTCAAAACGCGTGCAAATTCAGTTGTCGCCATGTCCTTGCCTGGAAATGTGCAAAAGGCGCATTCGCACACGATCGCATCAAAGCTTGCATCGTTGAAGGGCAGATGCTCGGCATCTGCCAATGCAAAATCTAAACACTCGCCTATCCCTTCAGCATCGGCTGCATCGCGTGCTGCTGCGATATTAGCTTCGCTTAGATCAATTCCAGTCACGCGGCATCCAAACGATTTCGCCAGATGTAGTGCACTGGTTCCCCGTCCGGACGCTACATCCAGCACATGCATCTCTGGGGCAAGGTTAAGCAGTTCGCCCAAGCGCTGGGTCAGGCGAACACCACCGGGATGGAAACTGTCGCCCAGCAGTTTGAGTGCCAGATCGCTGCCATAAAAGGTTGCGCAACACTGTTTGATCGTTGCCTCTTCCATCGCCATCTATCACTCCGCCCCTGCGCCAAGAATCTGGTGAAGCGTACTGCTCGCGGATGGACCGGATGTATGCTTGAAGTCAAATGTAACCGGTTCGAGCTGGTAGGGCTGGCCATCCCGTCGCGCCTGCCTACGCCTTGTTTCCATTGCATCCAGCTGCATTCGCGCTTGCTCTCGATAGCCGACGGAGTTATAGGCGCAGAAGGGAATCTGCTTACCTCCCGGAAGAAGAAATTCTTTACAGCACTTCATCAGATTCTTCTGGTTGAAGGTCCAGGGATCCATGAAATCCTGCAGCATGATCATCAACATATTTCGGGCAATATCGCCTACTGTCAGACTTTCGGGCAAGCCGCATGCCTGACAGGAGATCGCAAACTGTTCCGCTGACTTTGCGGAACCCGAGACCGATGAAGACGACCACAGTCCCTCCAATGCCTTTTTAATCTCCAGACTGAAATCCGGCATCACGCGGTTGGTTATGTAGTCCAGATAGTCATACACATTCACGATGCGGGAAAGTGGCGTGACTTTGTCTCCGTCCAGAAAGGCGTAGGTAACCGAATTGCAGGTAGGGAAACAGCATGGAACCGGGATAAAGTCGCTGGCCACAAACTTACCCTCAGTCTGCTCTTCAATCAGCCTTACGATATCCGGAATCGTCATCCGCTTCATGGGATCATGCTGCATGTGGCGACCAGCATGAAAAGCTGGCTGAAAGTTGATGCCGCGAATAGCTGGATGCCCGATCGCGAGTTCAATAATCTTTCCAATTTCATGATCGTTAACGCCTCGTTCGATAGCTGGAACCAGCGTCACATTCAGTCCAATCGAGGCCAGACGATCCAACGCACGCAGCTTTTCCTCCAGCAGGTTCGGTTCCCCTCGAATGATGCGGTAGGTCTCACTGTCGAAGCCATCAAATTGAAAGTAGAGCGACGGACGCACCTCTGCCAGCTGCTCCAGAAAGCGATCATCCTGCGCAATCCGCTTCCCGTTGGTATTCACCATCACAAAGGGAATCTTCCTGGCATGCGCGGCACGGACAAAATCGATGATTTGTGGATGGATCGTCGGTTCGCCACCAGAGAACTGGATCACCTCTGGACTGCCTTCCGTCCGCACGTAGTCATCAAGCATTGCCTCCACTTCTTCCATTGTCAGGCTGAAGCCCGGCTTTGCATCGGCGAAGCAGAGTGGGCAATTCATGTTGCAGGTGCTGTTCACTTCAATGATGCCGAGGCAGGCGTGCTGCTGATGGTCCGGACAAAGGCCGCAATCGTGTGGACATCCATCCTTGATCTCCGTACCGAAGGCTAACGGTATGGTCCCGGGTTTATTGAACTTTGAGAAATTCATATACGCTTGAGCATCGCCATAAACCAGCGCCTCGAAGGGTCCGCAGTCTGGGCAACGCTTGGACATGTACACCTTGTTGTCGCGAAGCAGGATCTTGGCATCGATCACACGACGACAGTTGGGACAAATGCTGCGTGTCAGCTCATAAAACACATGATCCGCGTCGCGCTTTGCGCCATTCGTCGGTGAAGGATAAGTCTCGAAAGCAGTAGACATCGCAACGCTCCAGGGATGATTGAGTGCAGAGAGAAAACCCAGTGAAATCTCCTCTTACCGATCGTGTCATCAGTATCCGGCAGTCGATAAGGAGGATACAAATCTGTGAGGAAACCCGGCGCTAGACCGCCCGGGAGACAACGGTAGCCGAACGATCTGCCGCTTCAAATCCAAGAATCGCTCCATAGACAAGATGCACTATCAGTGCCGCAACTGCACCGATCATCCCCGGCCCGTTCAGTCCCAGAAAGCCTTCACCCATCATTGGCATCACGGCAAATTCCATTACCAGCCACAGAATGGCTCCGAAGAGTATTCCCTTCATCAGCACATTGCCCGGAAGCCGTTCCTCAACCATCATCGCAAACAGCATGGGAAACACGATGGCACCCAGCATCAGGTGTACGATGAGTCCCAGTATCCATGGCATATGCATCATTCCAGCCAGGCTTGCCGCAATGTCCATGTGTATACCCATCATCGGTGCCACAAACATCATCATTGCCGTCATAACAACGGTCGCGGCCACACCAGCCCAAAGCACTCTTGCCGTAATCTTTTGCATCGTACCCCCTGCCTGCTGGATTTTCAGAAGTGGGGAAAGGTTACAGATGAATCACAACTCAAATCTGTAACCTTTGCTCCCGTGGCGACTCGGTATCATGGAGTGGATTTGTTTTCATGATGATCGAGCAGACAAATACCACGGGGACTTCGCTGGAAACAGCGGACCTGATCCAGCGATTTCTGGCAGGTGAGCAAAGTGTATTTCATGAGCTTATCCGCCCTTATGAGCAGATGTATTATCGGTTGGCGTTCAGCATTCTGCGGAATGAGCAGGATGCCGAAGACGCCGTACAACAGGCAATTGTCACTCTGTTCACGCGGCTCGACCAACTGAAAGAGCGGGAGCGGTTCAAGCAGTGGAGTATGCGCGTTGTGCAGAATGAAGCCAGGCTGCTTTGGCGACGACGGAGGCAGGGACAGTTTGAGTCCATTGATGACGGGGAGGAGAACGGCAATGAGACAGCCTTTCATAGACCGAGGGATTTTGCCGACTGGCGCGATCTGCCCAGCGAAGCTTTTGAGAAGCGGGAGATTCATGCGGCTCTGCTCAAGGCACTGGAAAGTATTCCAGCAAGCTACCGGGAGATACTGCTACTGCGGGATGTGGAGCAACTGAACGTGGCTGAGACGATGGAGATACTTGGCATAAGCGAAGCCACCGTCAAAACGCGTCTACATCGTGCACGGCTCCGCTTGCGTGAAGCACTCACACCCTCACTCGGCATACCGCAGCCATCGTTTTGGGAACGCTGGAAAGGAATCAATCCATGGTCACCTGCAAGACGATAATCGGTCAGATTTCGGAGTATCTGGATGGAAACGTCTCAGCCGAAATGCGTGAAACGATTGAGCGTCATCTGCGGGGGTGTCGGCGTTGCAGTGCTGTCTATGACAGCACTCGCAAAATGCTCGTCATTATGGGAGACGAAACCATCTTTGAGATTCCCGAAGGGTATGGACACCGGCTTCACAGTTTCGTGGATTCGCTTGTGGCAAAGTCAAAATCCAGCACCTCCTGACCGCAGTCCAAATCAGCAAACCCCAGCATGAGGAGATCGTTTCTGCGTAGTGCATCTGCACCTGAAACATTCAGGAAATCATCCACTCCCGAGTTGACAGCGGCAATTCTTGGCTATTCATTCCTGCGCATTGCCAGCGGTGCCAGCGCCGTACTCATTGGTATCTATCTGGCCCACCTCAACTCCACTGACATGCACATTGATGCTCGACTCATCGGAATGCTCGGTGCTGCCTCATTCGCCGCAGAGCTTATTGCTTCCATCCCGCTTGGTTTTGTTGCCGATGCCATCTCGCCGCGCTGGCTCATGATGAGTGGTGCATTGCTGGGGGCCGTCGCTGTTGGCATCTTTGCACTTGCTCCAGCTCCAGAGATCTTCTACTTTAGCCGTATTCTGGATGGTCTCGCTGTCGCTGCAGTCACACCACCCTTGCTTGCATATCTGGCACAGTCCACGACCCAAAGCAGTAGCCTGCGTGCTCGCGTTATGAGTTTCTTTGAGCTTTCCCTGCTTGCCGGTCTTGCGCTCGGCGGCGTATTGGGAAGCCAGCTTTGGCCACGCTTTCACAAGCACGCTTTCACACTTCTGGCTCTGCTTTATTGCGCATCGGCTCTGCTGCTTCTTGTAGGTGCGCAACGTGCCCGTGCCCATGGAGCCAGAACGGCATTGCATGGCCTGAAACAAGCGCTTCGCAATCCGCAGATTCGTGCGCTTGCCCCCGTTTGGCTCTGCGTTAACGCTGTCCTTGGTCTGTGGCTTGGACCAACCACAGCCTATCTTTTCACGCAAAGACGAGCCACTTTGCAATATCTGGATGGCATCTTTGCCGCAACTCCTACCCGCATGGGATGGATGCTGCTTGCCTACTCTGTTCTCTTTGGCGTGGGCGTACTTCTGTGGAGCTTCGTCTTGCCTCATCTTCGCATCCGTACCGCAATGTTTCTTTCGCTCGGCGCAATGCCATGGGTATGCGTAGGCCTCTATGCTGTCAACCACTCCACTGGCTGGTCTTCAGGGCTGCGCGCACTCGTGCTTGCAGCCACGGGATTGATCGTTATGGTGGAGAGTGGATTTACGCCCGCCGCACTTGCCTGGCTGGCCCAATCGCTTGTCGGCAGCGATGGCAAAGGTGTGGCCATGGGAATCTACTCCGTACTGCTCGGCATCGGCGCCATCACAGGCTCTCTTCTTGCAGGCTGGCTGGGCGGTCGGTTGCGCATTGATGGCCTGCTGCTCGGCACCATGATGCTTGCCATCCTCGCGCTTACCCTGTTGCATTGGGTTGCAGACAATGACTCGTCACATACGCACATCACACTGGAGGAAGTCCATGAAAGTTCCCGAATATGATCTGGCGATTATCGGTGCAGGAGCTTCCGGGCTGATCGCTGTAGACTTCGCTCTCCAGCTTGGTGCACGAACGGCGCTTATCGACAAGGGACCAATCGGTGGCGACTGTACCTGGAGCGGCTGTGTTCCGAGCAAGTCGCTCATCAAAGCTGCCACCGTTGCGCATCATGTGCGCATGGCCTCCCGATACGGCATTGCATCCTCGGCTCCACAGGCAGAGATGCCTCTTGTGCGCTCCTACCTGCGCAAAACCATCGAACAGATTTATGAGCCTACCAAGCCGGAGAACCTGAAGAAGAAAGGGATGAATGTCTTCCTGGGCTCGGCATCGTTTCTCGATGCACACACCCTCTGTGTTGGAGATAGGACCATCCGTGCTCAGAAGTTTCTCATCAATACTGGTGCTGAACCCAGGCTTCCTGCCGTGGATGGACTTTCCTCCGTCCCATTTCTCACCTATCAGCAAATCTTCGAGAACGATCGCATGCCTGAGCATCTTGTCATCCTTGGTGGCGGTCCCATCGGTTGTGAGATTGCGCAGGCTTATCGCAGACTGGGGGCACGCGTCACCATCGTGGCTGAGCGGATTCTCCCTGAGGAGGACGATGAAGTCTCCGCACTCATCGAGCGCGTATTTGCCTCCCAGGGTATTCTTCGCCTTGCCGCACGGGCACAATCCATATCCGGAGAAGGCCGCTCCGTTACCGTACACACTTCGCAGGGCAACGCCACAGGGGACATGCTCCTAGTTGCCACAGGACGAGCCCCACTCGTTCGCAATCTTGGGCTTGAAAACGCACGCGTCCGTTACTCTGCGCGCGGCATAGAAGTGGACAAGTATCTGCGGACATCCGCGCACCACATCTATGCCTCCGGCGATGTCATTGGCGGTCCGCAATACTCGCATCTGGCCGGATGGCAGGGCTTCCAGGCGGTTCGTAACGCCCTGCTCCCGGGTAACAACTGTGGCTCCAGCGACTCACTCTCCCGTATCACCTTCACCGCACCGGAGGTGGCACAGGTGGGACTCACCGAGCGCCAGGCGCGCGAGCAATACTCCGCATCCAGCCTGCACATCATGACCTTCGACCTCTCCCGGGTGGATCGCGCCGTCAACGAGGATGACTTGCTCGGCATGCTCAAGATCATCGCTGTGCGCAGCGGATATATTCTCGGCGCAGTCATCGTCGGAGAGCGAGCCGGAGAAACCATTACCGAGATTGCCCTCGCAATCCGTAACCGCCTCAAACTCGCCGATCTAGCAGCAACCATCCACCCCTATCCCACCTACTCCTCCGGCGTACAGTTTCTCGCCACCCAGATGGCCATGGAACAGACTTTCTCGCGCACCCAGGGACGCATCCTTCGAGCCGTCTCCCGGCTGTGGCGCTAAACCGCCTCGCATCGCTCATGGTCATACAAAATGACAAAAATAAGATACGGGATAGAAAATATGGAAATACTACAAGGCTATGAGAAATATCGTCTTATCACGAAAGTTCCGGCGGGAGATATATTTGCGGGAATGTGCTGGCGGAGAGAGAGGGATTCGAATATGTTAGTTTGTATACTATTGATAATAGATATGTAAAACAGATAAATATTGTCGTGGTCATACTTTGGTCATACAATCGACAGTATGGATGCACGCGCAGCAACACTCATCATGCGTTACAGGGCGGCAGATGGCGCATGGAAACGAGCCTCGGTAGTGCGTAGCGGGAACGGGAGAATCAAGACCGGATTCGCACTCATCGACGGGAAGCCAACTCAGGTGGAGCGCTATCAGTACCAGGTTCGCTACTACGTGGATCGCAAGGTGATGTTTGAGCCTGCAGGCACAAATGCCACAGAAGCAGAGATTGTTCGTCGCCGCATTGAGGAGCGTACGACTGCGATCGTTATCGCAGAGAGGGCGGGGCTTGAGGTGGTTGTGCCTACGGACAGGAAGCGGATTCGGGAGTCAGCAGTCGAGTACATCGAGCGAGCTGAGAGCGCCAACCGCCTGGAAGCCGCAGCACAAGCTCGCAATGTTGCCGATGAATTCATTGCCCTGATGGCCAGGCGACGAAAGAGCTTCATCGATGAGATTCAGGCGGAAGATATTTACGCTTTTCATAATTTGCTTCGGAGTCGTGGATGCGAAGACCGAACGGTGGCGAACAAGCATGCGCGACTGAAGTCGTGGCTCAGGTTTGCCGGAGCAGGTGCCGAAGCGACGGACGGAAGCCTAACGCCTGCCTACGAAGAGAAGGTTCCAACCATTTACAGCCGGGATCAAATCAACCGGCTCCTTCAGGCAGCCAACCCTTACAAGCAGTTGATGATTTTGCTTGCTTACAAATGCGGACTTCGAGAGCAAGAAATGGCCTATCTCTGCTATTTCGATATCGATTACGAACGAAAGGTGCTCAAGGTGCAAGGCAAGAAGTACACCGACATCTACCCGAAGGCAGAGGCGCAGCGTGTGATGGAAATGCTGCGCGAACGGGAGGAGCGATCTGCTAGGAAGCTCGATACGGTTTGGGCCTTCCGTGTAAAGGACAAGGAGCAGCGGGAGATTCCCCTCACCGACGACCTCATAGAGGCTCTCCGTGCTCGTCGAAGCGCTCATCCAAGAGACATTCTTGTTTTGGGCACCAGTGCTCGTCGCCCCAACACGAAACTTCTCAAAGGGCTGAAGGTATTGGCCAGAAAAGCCGGGTTGAACTGCGGACGCTGCGAGGGTTGTCGCAGTAAAAGCCAGGATTGTCACGAGTACACGCTTCATCGCTTCCGCCGTACTTACATGACGACGCTGCTGCGCAATGGAGTTGATCTGAAGACCGTCCAAAGTTTGGTCGGGCATGCGGATCTGCAATCGACCATGCGCTACCTGCGACAAGCTGAAGGCGACGAACTCCACGCTCAGGTGAACTCCGTGGCTTGGTAGTCCGCGATCTCAGGTCGGGCCATATGCGTCGTTCTGCCAACGCATTTCGTGAGACCGAGAGCGGGTTGTTCTGAGATCGTTTCGCGGTTTTCCAGCGTGTCTTTCAGCACAGGACAATCGGGGAAGAATCAATATGCTCTGAAAACTCGAACCTGAATTCTATTACTCGTGAATTCAGGCACGAGTAACACGGGCCTTCACTGTTACCTGTTGCGTCCAGAGGGATTGCTACCTAATCCTCCTCAGATAAACTCAACGATTGTGCAGAAACCGCGAGCGGTATTTGCGGCGCTTGATCGTGTTTCGAAATGCAACAACCGAAGACCCCGGCTCGTACCCTTCCAGTCGAGAATTCCGCCCTCGGAAAAAAACACAACTCACTCTTGTCCAAATTACGTTTTGCGGACCTGCGCATTTGGACAGCATTTGAAGATCTGGAGCGGCTGGCCCACTTGGCACCACCGGCCAGGAATCGTTTAAAGCGTGGTGTTTTGTGCGGTTTGGTCCCGAGGCACCTCTTCCGGCATCTTGTCCTGCAATTTGGACAGCATCGCGATAGCAACGGCAAGCTGCTTTTAAGATGCCATCGTATCACCAATTGAATCAATGACTTAACTATACAAAACAGACTGTATCCGGCCAATTAGGGCGGTAGTGCCAACGACTTTTTTGCGTTATGCTATATGGCTTTTCGGCACCTTCGGCATACCCTGCATACGAGGCGGGAGCTATGCACAGCGGACGGCAAGTCGCGACGCACGACACGAGTGCAGCCCCATGTGCGGATGACCCGCAGTGGCGCGAGAAGATGCTCGATGTCCAGCAGGTAGCGGCATATCTCTCCGTCTCGACACAACTGATCTACGCGTTGTCCCGGGAGGGCCGAATCCCCCACTACCGGATCGGGTCCCTCCTGCGGTACAGACGGGATGAGATCGATGCATGGCTCATCCAACATCACCGTGACTCAGTCACCAACGGAAGCAAAAACAACATGAAATGGAGGTAGCATGACCGCACCGCGCCAGTATAGACATCCAGACCCGCGACAGCTCGAGCTATTTGATGAGAGCAATTTGCGGCAACCAATTTGCGTTGAGGCAACTAACCAAATGCGACAGCGATCGCGAAGCGATGGATCCGCATCCATGCAAGGCAAAACCAGAGCGCGAAAATCGAAAAAGGACTCCAAGGTCATGCCAGCAGGAGCAGATTTGTCTGCCCTAAATCCGTCTGACCGACAAGTCTATAGTGCCCTGCTTGAATTGTCGCGGAATCAGTTGCGCGACTTGGATGGCGATAGCGCAACGACGACGATAGCAATCGGATACCGTGCACTCTCCGCTCTCGCAAAAGTAAGCGAGCGTACACTTACGCGCACGTTGCGGCGGCTTGAAAGCAAACGCCTGATCAGACAACAGCCACCGCAAGCTATCAGCGGCAGATCGACGAAGTCATATCAGCTCTTGTTCCAGCGCGAAGATGCGAATATCGTCGCCACCAAAAAGCTCTCGCCGCTGACGACAGACGATACGACATCGTTTGAGCGCAAAACATCTCCGAAGAGGAAACCGTCGATGCGCACCGCATCGCCGCGAAAGAAGGGACTTCGTTCAGCCTGATCATCCGTCGTACCACTGGATGACGCTGGAGACATTGAGAAATGACCAGGATGTGAGGAGAACGATCATGCCGAAAAGCATTGAACCAAGGAGTGCAGAGGAACCCATCCCGAGGACGTGCTATTTCGCGCGTCTTGAGGATGCCGCGCTGCATGCAGGTTACAACGTTCAGTCATTGCGTGAATTTTGCTGGCTGGTGAACGTGCATCCATATCTTCCTGGTTTTGTGCGAGTCTGCAAGCACTTTCTGGAAATATTTTCTTACCTGGATGACTTGACGCAGTTGGGAGAAAGCTTGATCTCATCCAACGCATGGGAGCCGTTGCTGCGCTGGATTGTCGATCAAAGAGATGTCCTGGCAAAGAAGATTTTTTCCGAAAACGACCAGGAAGACAACGCAAATCGGAGAAGATTTCTGTCAGCAACTCCTCCAAATCCCATCATCCAATCCAACATCACACGCTACGGACTGTATGGAGCACTTTGGACCTCTCATCCCCTCGTGCAACTCCAGAAGCCATTTCGCTTGTTGCAATGCAAGGTGCAGGTTGCGCATGCCAGGATCATGAAGCATAGCCTTCCGATGACAGATTGGATGGCGGACCAAGAGCCTTTTCAGGGCTACTTTGCGGGGTTATATCGTCCTTCGTTATCGGTACGGCACTTTGTCACAGGCGGACCGGAGTGGAATGCTGTACTCGATCAACTGGAGTTTCATCAGAGTACGGAAAGCCTGATGATGCAACTTCTGAAGATGGCTGCCGAGATCAGCACGAGAAGCGCAAATCCAGCTGATGACTTCGACAACGCAGAAGATGAGTCAGAGCAAGATCTGCGAGACGATGTGATTTCTGCTGCACACCCAGCGATGAGTCGTTTAGAGAATGCGCTGCGTACGATTGCCACCTTCCTGGAGCGCGGCAAGAATCCAGAGGGTTATCAGAGGAGGATCAGGCAACGGACGGGTTCGTCCTCAACTGGCAGCAGCGTGGTGGATGGTGCGGGAGCAGACGACGAGATTCTGATGCCCGCAATGGATGAGGACATTCAGATCATTGAGATTCCTTTGGGTGAGTCCGGCGGATTTGGTGGCGCGACCTTTTACGCGCCTCAAGGTAAGTCTTCTCCATCGAGGCATCATCGTCAGGCTATCGATGCGGGAGATCATCCTCAAGAATCGGCTGCGGCGCACCGGCTTTACTTCGCTGAGGATGAGCACGGAGTCTCGATGCTTCGCGGCGGCGCGGTCGAGATGGCCAATCAACTCCTTCCGTGGTCGATCAACCACATTGCGCCCGAAGAAATGGCGGTCGTTCTGAAGTATGTTGATGGCGCAGCAACTGAGTTGACCCCGGATATTCTGGAGGCCAATGCTCTGTTGCACGTGATGCTGTGGCTGGGTGCTTCGTTGTCACAAGCGATCGATCTGTATGTCTTGGCGGGCGGAACTCCGACACCGAAAATCAACCTCGCCGTCGTCCTTCCGCAGTCGTTTGGAAAGAGCAATGAAAAGCCAGCAAAGTGGCTTGTCCGAGCATTGGATTTGGAGTATCAATCTTCAACACTTCCGCCCACCACGATCGCGCGTCCAATTACAACGCACATGGAGTTGCCGGATGTCATCGGAGGATCGCATCCTGTTCTGCGATATATCCGGTATCTTCGCGATTCTGGTCGTGCAGCACAATATGGTTCACTTGCCGTGACCGAAGAGCCATTCCGAATCTTTCAACGCGATGTTGCCTACTACAGGAAGAAGCTCCAAGACTTATTCCGGGCATCGGATTCCATGGGAAGGGTTACCACAGGCATGATCAGCGGTTCACTTTTCCAGCGGATTCAAGCACAGACTGGCGGAGACATGGTGTCCGCTGCGCTGATTACGCGAACAGATCATTATCTTGCCTCCGTCCGCAGGCATTACGCCACGCCTGAAGTTCGCTACCTGCAGGAGATTTATACCCGTGCCACCGGTGCGATGGATGCTGAGCTGCGGCAGAGTGGATTCTCTTCGCGATCCTCGAGCGAAGCCAATCATGCACGCTCAGCGACAGCGGTCGGGAGCATGCTCTGCCCAACCATCCAAGCTGTTCAGGATGCGGTCACTCGGATTCGACGCGGTCTTGAGGGCTTTGCGCCACACATTTATTCCAATGCTGACTCGGAATTTTGCGAGCGCCACAATCTCTATACGTTTTATTGCGTTCTCGCGTTTGGCTTCGCGACGGGTGTCCGCGGAGTCAGCAATCCGTATCCGCACTCGAGCCAGATCGACTGGAAGCATGGGTTCTGCGTGATCACGGACAAGGACTCCGGCAGCGGGTACAAGTCGCGAGTGGTCTGGTTGCCTGTGACCATCCGCGAGTTGATGCTGCAGTATCGAGACTATCTGGAGTCAATCTCTGACAGGTGTGAATTGCCGTCGGCTACGCGTGAGCTGCCCTGCTACTTTCTCGACCCGGATTTGCGGCAAAGAAAGGTCCAGCCAAAGACAATGGCTCCATTCCTGCACGAATATCTCCCGTTTCCAGCGAATGCGGGAAGGCACTTCCTTTACAACCAACTGCGCGAGCGTGGCGTCTCGTCCGAAATCGTCGATAGTCTGATGGGGCATTGGTGGCGCGGAGAAGAGCCGTGGGGGCCCTTCTCCACCCTCCGACTCCAAACCATGTGCAAGGAGCTGGAAGTCGTCCTCTCTCCGTTGCTGGATGAGTTGGGATTCGGTGCGATTGCTCTCCCATTGGATAGAGAGGTGCAACGGTGACATCCATCGAAGAAGGTGTCTTCGAGAACTCTTCTCTTCTTGGCCTGACGCTGCGGCAGTCCACAAAGATTCTGCCGAAGCTGGTAGATCTGCTGAATGACAAGAAGTCACGCGTCGGTCAGATTTTGCTGGGGCGCGAACAGGGTCGTTGGACTCAAAAAGACCTGAGAAAGCTCGAGGTGCTTGTCAGCTCGTCTTCCATCGACGAAAAGGAAACGCGTGATTTTCTGCGCGTGCTTCGAAAGGCCTGTGCGTTTCATGCCGCGAAAGAACAGTTGAACCTTCCGTATCCAAGGATCCCGGTCATCCTTGCGGAAGAACGGAATCCATATCGCTCAAACTTCGCAAGCCTTCTCTCGCGCTATGAAGAGTGGAAAGAGTCGCATGCAGGGTGGTTGAAGCAGCTGGCTGCATCCAGCAAGACAGCGGAATCCGAAGTGTCTCGACCCGGCATCGAATTGGTTATCGTCTCGGCAGTGCTCTACGGCGGGCTGTACAACATTCACTCCATCCTTGCAATGGTGCGCGCCATCCCACACCTAGATTCGCGCGTATCCGTTTCGGATGGGAGAGTCCATGTTGATCTCTGGCTTTCCTGGCACGGACTTCCCAACATGGAGTTGAGGCGTTGGCAGCCGGATGAACTCACGGCAACACTCCTCGCGCGATTGCATACAGAGGATGTGGAGAGCATCCTTCAGACAGATTCTTCGGCAGAATCTTGTTCCGACCGAGAGCTGAGCAGGCGAATTCGGCATTTGCTTCGCACACGCGTCGAGGTCACGGACAATCAAGTCAAAGCGCGCATCGGCGGATTGGACCGACTCATCCAGGCTGCGCAGGCGGTCGCAATGATTGAGCTTCCAGCGACGTTGGTTGCTTATGGAAAGCGCCGATATGTTTCCCACTCCATGAGTCGTGCTGCGTTGCAGCGGCTGGCAAGCAGCCAAATTCCGATGAAGATCATTCCATCTGGCGCTACCCTCGCGAGAGCATCGAATGCTTCTGCTTCCTCGCAAGGTCCCTCGCAGGATCTTGAGCCGGAATGGATGATAAAGTTTCGCGCAGATCTCCCTTCGACGGACTTCAACGGACTGCGTAACGATCTGGCAAGCCTGGACAAAGACCAGAAGACAAACCCGCTGGTTCGCCGCTTGGCCGAATGGACGGGATGGATGCTGGATGTACGAACTTCAGCCGGCAAGGTGCGTGCGCCGAAATCCGTAAAGAGGCAGGTATTTCACTTCGGTCTTGCGATTGGGGCGACGATCGGCTTGGTCGATCCTGCGACGCTCGACGCCGAACAGCTCGAACTGGCCTACGGCGAGATGATTGAAAGTCTTGGAGCACTCGAAGGGAATGCGAAGATCGACGACGCCTTGCCAGTTGTCGCCAAAGAACGAAGTCGGCTTGCTCGCGAGATCGCTGAATTTCACCGTTTTCTCATGGCGCGGCACCAGAAGGACGCAGTCGAAAGCAAGATGTATATGACCGCGCATAAGGGTCTGGTCCCAGTCGATGCCAACCCGATCACGCTTGAAGATTACTATGCAATCCTGAGCGCAATCGATACGGGATGGCCTGAGAGCCGGTATCCGGAATGCAGAAGTATAGCGAGAATTCTGGTCATTCTGGGATTCCGTTGTGGGCTGCGAAGACTCGAAGCGTTGTTTCGTCTGGTTGAGGATATTCATCCTGAAGGGAATATGATCCTCACGATCCGACCCTTTGGCGACATCAAGCTCAAAAGCCGAAATGCAAGGCGCCGAATCCCGCTTCGCTTTTTCCTGCCCGAGGCTGAGCTCCAGGAGGTTCTCACCTGGCGCGAGCAACGGTGCTCCGGACTTGGATCCGCTACAAACTGCTTTCTATTTGGTGGAACATCCAGAGACTATGATGTCGTTCCGCAATCCATTTTCCAGGAGATCAACGCAATTCTGCAGCGCGTTACCGGAGATGACTCCATGCACTTTCATCAGCTGCGCCACAGCTTTGCAAGCTGGACCTGGTTGCGGCTGATGCTTGCGGATATGGGTAATCCACCGGACCTGTTTCCGCATCTCCGCTTGACGACAGAATGGCTTCGTCAATCCTCTGTGCTGCGTGGCCAACTCCAGATGCACGAGCGTGCAACGCGGAAACACAGCTATCTTCTGGCGCAGATGCTCGGACACGGCAATCCCGCGACCAGCATGGAGCACTACGTTCATTTTGCCGACTGGATGCAGGCGGCCTACCTGGAACGTTCGGAGATCATGCGGTCAAACGAAAGCTCGATCATTCACGCCAGTGGAATGTCGCGCGCGACCATTCAACGCTGGAAGGCGGATGGCGCACGCATGGCGGTGCCTTCCAAGCTCTTTGAAAAGAGACATCAAAATCATCCTCTTGACGATGAGTCTGATATTTCCGTGCTGCCCGGCGACCAGCCGAAAAGTCGCATTCGGACGGCATTCGAGTTTCTTCGCGAAGCGCAGAAAGGCATACGACCGATTCAGGAAATCCAGCAGCAGGCTGGTATCAGCCCAGAAGAGACGAACCGCTTCATGCACAACGCGCACTATCTGGCCGGACTACGATCCGGGGCGGGCCTGCGTCATCGCATGGAAGTGCCTCCAACTTCAGCTTCTGATCGATGGTGTGAATCGGATGTTTCATGTCCGCGTGGCCCTTTGACTCGTGCGGATGAACAGGTCGTGGATCGCTTTGCGCCTCAGCTTGAAAATCTCGTCCAACAGCAGCCTGAGTTGGCTCACGCTGCGCTCGATAGTTTTGCTCATCGCGTCTGGTATAACCGCTCAATCGTCGTCTTCCTGCATCCGGAATCTGCTGACGAAGCCCGTCAGTACATTGAGTTCCTTACATGCCTCGGCATCGCACGAAAGGACATTCGCTGGTTTTCCTTCTCAACCGGAAAACGCTCGCGGCATATGGCCGCATGGAAGCAACTCCTCGGACTGAATCGGCACAACCTGATCGAACGAATCTCACCGCCCAATTCTTCGTCGCGCGCAGCCGAATCTTGGCTGGGCATTGGAGTGCGCCTCTCCGACTCAACTGCCGGGGCAGCCTCGGACAGCGCAGGCTCCTTCGGCTTCCGCTTTCTGATGGTGATGGGCTTCATCGCTTTCCATCCCAACTAACCCCAACCTTCCATCCTGCCGTGGATGCTGACAACCAAACTACAGGTGGCAGGTCCAATCCGCAGATGCGCTGCTTCGACTTCCAACAAGTTGTCTACTGTAGACACAACCCTAGACCCTGTCCACAGTGGACAGAATCTGCTCTGACGCAAATTGCGCCTGTGATGCACCTTCTGTCTACTGTGGACAGTGTCCTCAAAAATGATTTCCGAGTTGCTCATTTCGGCCACCCTGTCGACTGTAGCCAGGTAAGACTAAATTGATTGATGGCTACCCCTGCATGGATTCATCCTCATGATTATCAGCGTGTTACACCGCATTCTCGGCGCTACCCCTTGTGTGGGGGGCTTCTGCCGAGACTCCCATGATAGATGCGTAGTATCTAGCTCCGAAGTAGTCATTTCCTGATTCGGAGTCACGTTCTTTGCCGGTGGCCCCGCTAAGCCGTCAGGCTTAGGGATGGTGTCTTGGCTCCAACACACCGCCC
>JAKBAG010000037.1 GCA_021809235.1 Acidobacteriota bacterium | reverse complement strand
TACAGATGCCCACTCCATGTGGCGTCAGTTGGCGGCCGCCGTGGTGGGTTACCTCCACCGCAGAGCGCTCCTCAATGGGGATCGCATCGCCGGTGGCCGTTGCCGGATCAATGGTGGACCACGGCGCTGCCACATAAAACGGAATGCCATGTTCCCGCGCCAGAACCGCCACGCCATATGTGCCAATCTTGTTGGCAACATCGCCGTTGGCCGCAATGCGATCGGCACCCACCACCACTGCCTGAATCCTGCCTTGCCGCATCAGGCTGGCAGCCATGTTATCGCACAGAACCGTTGTGGGAATTCCGTCGGCCATCAGTTCCCAGGCCGTCAATCGTGCCCCCTGCAGGAATGGCCGTGTCTCATCGGCAAAGACGTGAATCTTCTTGCCAGCCTCCACTGCTGCGCGGATGACGCCCAGCGCGGTCCCGTAGCCGCAGGTTGCCAGTGCTCCGGCATTGCAGTGGGTCAGCACTGTGCCTTCGTCGGGTAGCAGATCAGCGCCGAAACGCCCCATGGCGCGGCAGGCTGCGATGTCCTCGTCGTACATCGCGCGCGCTTCGGCCTCTAGTCGAGTTCGCACTGCTTCCATGGAGCTGCCCGAGGCCAACAGCCCGGCAAAGACCCGCCGCATGCGGTCAATGGCCCAGAAGAGATTGACCGCCGTGGGCCGCGTGGCCGCCAGCAGCCGGCAACTGGCCTCATAGGAATCGGCAAACTCAGCAGCCGTCGTGGCAGCCGAGGCTTTGGCGGCAAGCGCCAAGCCCATGGCAGCGCTGACGCCGATGGCCGGTGCACCGCGCACAACCATTGTGGTGATGATGGTGGCAACCTCATCCGGTGTGGTCGCCAGCAGATAGGTTTCTTCCAGCGGAAGCCGGGTCTGGTCCAGAAAACGAACGCCTTCGTGTGTCCATTCAAGTGTAGGAATCATCGCAACTTCAGTGTATCCGTTTGCCGTCCGATGCTGTGGATAGCCAATGCGACGGTGAGTATCGGAGTGGCTGCCGATACCGGACTGTTGCCATCGGGATGCAGCTCCCGGCAGTGCCTGCGATTCCCCTACGGGGCAGGTTTGGGGGTCGAACTTCCGAAGCCTTTGAATACTGGAAGAAATATCTAGTAAAGGTTTTCATTTTTTGCTGGACTCACCCTCCTCTGCATCGGTAGAGTGAAGTGGCATCGGATGCCGATGTGCATGCCGCTTGTCAAAAAGAGGACCCGAATTTGTTTGGACACACTCAGCTCACCGCCATTGACTGGCTGATTATGCTGTTGTACTTCGTCTTTGTGCTGGGCATCGGCGTTGCCCTCAAGCGCTACATGAAGACCAGCAAGGATTTCTTTCAGGCAGGCCGCGCACTTCCGGCGTGGATCTGCGGTCTGGCTTTCATGAGTGCCAATCTTGGCGCGCAGGAAGTCATCGGTATGGGAGCCTCCGGAGCCAAATACGGCCTGGCTACCAGCCATTTCTACTGGATTGGCGCCATTCCCGCCATGGTGTTCGTTGGCATCTTCATGATGCCGTTCTACTACGGATCCAAAGCTCGTTCGGTGCCGGAGTTTCTCCGCCTTCGCTTTGATGAGAAGACCCGGGCGCTGAACGCCTGTTCCTTTGCCGTGATGACTGTCTTTTCCTCCGGCATCTCGATGTATGCCATGGCCAGGCTCATTCAGACCCTGCACATCTTCGACGGCCTGTTTGTCATGCTGGGTTTGCCGCTGGGCTGGATCTTCCACTTTTCCATGCTGCTATCGGCCATTATTGTTCTCGGTTATATCTTTCTGGGCGGGCTCACCAGTGCCATCTACAACGAGGTTCTCCAGTTTGCCCTCATCATTGCCGGATTTTTGCCTCTGGTGCTCATTGGACTCCACAACGTCGGCGGCATTCATGGACTGCGCGCCGCCCTGCCAGCTGCCTATCTCCATTCCTGGCGCGGCATGGAGCATGCCAGTACCAATCCGCTTGGTGTCGATGCCTTCGGGCTGGCCATGGGACTGGGCTTCGTACTCTCCTTCGGCTACTGGTGTACGGACTTCCTCGTCATCCAGACAGCGATGGCCACCGATACCCAGGAGAATGCCCGTCGCGTACCGCTGATCGCCGCTATTCCAAAGATGTTTTTTCCGCTGCTCGTTATCCTGCCTGGTCTGCTGGCCATTGCCGCCACCACGCCCCACAACGTCACCACGGAGACGGTCGTCAACGGGGCCATCGTGCGCCAGACCACCGTGGTCAGCAAGGCGGAGGCAGAGGGGCGCGGGCTGGTGCCGGCCAAAACCGATCCGCTTACTGGAAAGATCGTCCTTGACGCCAGCGGCAAGCCGGAGTTGGACTACGACCTCGCCATTCCCTCGCTGCTGCTGCACTACTTTCCCTCCGGCCTGCTCGGCCTTGGACTCACAGCCCTGCTGGCCAGCTTCATGAGCGGCATGGCTGGCAATGTTACCGCCTTCAACACCGTCTGGACCTACGACATCTATCAGTCCTACCTGCACAAGGGCGCCAGTGACGCGCACTACCTGCGGATGGGGCGCTGGGCCACAGTCGGAGGCATACTCCTTTCCATGGCCACTGCCTATGCGGCCACCGGATTCAACAACATCATGGACACGCTGCAACTGGTCTTCAGCTTCGTGAATGCGCCGCTGTTTGCCACCTTTTTGCTGGGCATGTTCTGGAAGCGCACCACTGGCAACGGAGCCTTTACCGGCCTGATCGCCGGAACCGCAGCAGCCATGGCCCATCATGGGCTTACGCTGCCCATTGAAGCGCATCCTGGGCTGCATGGTGGATGGATTGCCGTGCTGCACCACTACCCCAGTGACATGGCCCAGAACTTCTGGACCGCAATCTGGGCCTTCAGCGCCAACTTTGTGGTGGCTATCGTCGTCAGCCTTTTCGGACAGCCCAAACCGGAGTCCGAACTGGTGGGACTGGTGCATTCGCTGACGCCACGCGCGGCCAGTGAACAGAACCTATGGTGGAAGCGACCGGAGGCGCTGGCCGTTCTGCTGATCGGGATGGTGGTTGCACTGAACCTGATCTTCCGCTAGTGCTCCATTTCGCTGCGGGATGCCTGCTGCATCGCGTAAACGGAAGCTGCCAGCAACATTCGGAAGGAGATCGAGGAAATGAATCTGGATTTGAGAATTCCCATGGGCCTCATGTTCACGCTGGTGGGCCTGATTCTCGCGCTCTACGGATGGGCAACCCAGGGCAGCGCGCTCTACGCACGCACCGGCAACGTCGATGTCAACCTGCTCTGGGGGATCGTGCTGTTTGTCTTCGGCCTCGGCATGTTTTTGCTGGGCCGCAGAAGCGAGCAGAAACTTCGCCGCCAGCCGCGTAAGGTTGTGGTATCGAACCGGCCTCGACCGCACGGTCACTAGAGCCTGTTCCCAACTGCGGGAACAGAGGGTGCGCAGATTGTGACAGCGGAGCAGTCTGTCTCGTACACTCGTTGCCATGGGAGGATGCCATGGAAATTGAGTTCACCGGAAGACAGAGCAAGATACAGACAACGACACAGGATGCAGCGCGGGAAGGAATCGCGCGACTGAGCCGCATCCTGGGCCCACTCACCGCAGCCTCCTGCATCCTGAGTGGTGAACGGCATCTGAAGCGGCTGGAGATTCACCTTAAGAGCCGACGGCACCAGATTGTGGCCCACGGCGCATCCACCACGCAGGCTGCAGCTCTGCGTCTGGCACTGGAGCATGCAGAAAGCCAGGCTCTGCGGCTGCATGACCGTAAGCTGGACGGTCGCCAGCGCAAGCGCAAGGCCACCGAAGCCGTTGCCGACGAGGCAACTCGTACCTCAGCCCGCACCAACGGAAAGGCTGCTCCACGCAAGCCCAGCCGCCCTGCGCTGGCCGCCATTCCCGCCGGCCGCAGGATCGTTACCGAGCCGCATCTGCTCAGTGCGGCGCAGGCTATTCTGCCGGATCCGACGACTCCCGAGCAGGCCGTCAAAAAGGCGGAAAGTGAAGATCGCGATCTGCTCATCTTTCGCACTCCGGAGGGAACCCAATGCGTCCTGCACCGGCAGCGAGACGGCCAGATGGCCATGGTCGCACTGGGATAACGACCAGAAGTTGAGATGCTTCTGAAAATTCCTCTGCCCTGGTGGACCGGTTTGTGCTACATACGTTGTAGGCCGCGTCCCCCGGGGCTGAAGATTTGGGCGCAATGAGCCGAAGAAAAATGCAGGATACGCAGTTCGTCAGTTCCCAGGCCGATGCGAACGCGGGATCTCAGAGTAGGTCTGCCGATCGGGATTGAAGTCTCAGGAGCAGACCACGGACCGCACCGATGCGGATAGATTGAGCTTGAGGAGCAGGCCGCCAAGAGTCATGACGGAGCATTCAGGACAACCAGAACCTCGAACAGGAGAGGGAATGAACAGCGGCGGGGAAGGCGGCATCGAGTCCTGCCAGCTTCTGCGCAGCATGGTCCATTCCCTGCCGGAGGCAATCGCCATCACCAGCGGGGATCGCCTGGTCTATATCAACCCTGAATTTACGCAGTTGTTTGGCTATACTCCGGAACAGGTTACCGGGCAATCTCTGCAGCACCTTCTCGTGCCCAAAGATCGTCAGCATGAAGCAGCCATGATGCTGGAACTGGTTCGCCAGCGGGGGCGTGTTGCCGTGGACACGGTTCGCATGGATGCCCGCGGCAATCCTGTGGATGTCTCAATTGTGCTTGGGCTGTTCACGGAGCCGGGCCATCCTTTCGGTCTGGTAGCCAGTTACCGCGATATCCGTGGTCGCCGCCAGAGCGAGGCCCGCCTGCAGCATTTTGCTCTGCATGACATTCTGACCGGTCTGCCGAACCGGGCCTTGTTTCTGGACCGGCTGAAGCTGGCCATGGCTCGTCGCTCCCGCCGCAAGGATCTGAACCACGCCGTCATGTTCGTCGATCTGGATCGCTTCAAGGATGTGAATGATACGCATGGCCATGCGGTGGGGGATGCGCTGCTGGTCGAGGTGGCTAACCGCCTGCGTGGTGCGCTGCGTCCGCATGACACGGCTGCCCGTCTGAGCGGCGATGAGTTTGCCTTGCTGCTGGACAATCTCCGTTCGATGGAGGATCTGCGGCTGATTGCCGACCGCATACTACAGGAATTTGTCCTTCCGTTCCGGGTGGAGGGCAAGTCCATCCCCATTGGTGCCAGTATCGGTGTGGCCATGTGCGCTGACGATCACCAGCTACCCGAACATCTGCTGCGCGATGCCGACTACGCCATGTACAGGGCCAAGCAGCAGGGCGGGCTGCGCTGCGAGATCTTTGACTCCCAGATGCAGGTGCTCCTGATCCGGCGCACCGAGCGCGAGTCTGAGATGCGGGCCCTGCTGGACCGGCAGGACTATGCCATGTGGTATCAGCCTTATTATCAGTTGGATACCGGCATCCTAAAGGGCTTTGAGTCGCTGCTGCGTTGGCGTCGGCAGAATGGTACCTTCGAGCCGCTGCGGGATATGTTGCAGATGGCGGATGACTCCGGAATGGCGATGCAGCTCAATCGCGAGACGCTGCTCCGAAGCTGCGAGCAGTTGCAGGACTGGTCGCAGGGCACTGCAGCAGACAGCTTCACGCTCAGTCTCAATGTTTCCGCACGACAGTTCTACCACCCGGAGATGATCGGGCTTGTCAGTTCCGTGCTCGATGCAAGACCCATCGATCCGCATCGGCTTATCTTTGAAATATCCGAGAGCACGCTCAACGAAACTCCCCGGGAGGCACTTCGCATCCTGGAGCGGCTGGCCGAGCGGGGTGTGCAGATTGCGGTCGATAACTTCGGAGCGCAGCTTGCTCCGCTGGGTACCCTGCTGCATTTGCCGCTGAATCTGATCAAGCTGGATTGCGAGCTGGTAGCCTCGGTCACCCAGCATCCCAAGCATCTGGCCGCGCTACATTCGATCACGGACTTTGGCCACTCGCTTGGCCTGCGTGTGATTGCCCAGGGTGTGGAAGAGCAGGCTCAGTTGGATGCACTCCGCGCTGCCGGTTGCGATATGGTTCAGGGATACCTGTTTGCTCCAGCCGTCGAGCCGTCCATGGCCTCCGATCTGCTGGCGCGCGGCGTATGGCAGTCGCCCATAGCCCAAGCCTGAGCTGCGCCCCGGGAATTTTGCAGGTAAATCTCCGTTTTTTCCCTTGCTGCGGTCCCTCCGGATCAAGCGCCTGCAGTGGAGTGTTTCGGCCGGTTGCTCATGCTATTCCTGGGTCATTCTGCAGCAGCGCGAGGCAGGGAAGCGATCTCTGTCCTGAAGGAGTTGCCGAAGGCGATGTACGATACTTCCATGTCTGATCCCGCTTCTCCGGATTCGCAATTGTCGCCTGCCGATTCTCCGATGTCCTGCGGCACCGCTACTCCGCACCTGGCCGAGGAAAAGCAGCTGGTCGTGGTCACCGGCCTCTCCGGCGCCGGCAAAGCCTCTGCGCTGAAGGCATTCGAGGACCTGGGCTACTATTCAGTGGAGAATCTGCCGCTGGAGCTGCTCTCCGGCTTTGCCGATCTGGTGCGCGAGTCGCCGGAGATGCAGCGGGCGGCCATCGTGGTGGATGTTCGTGAGGGACAGGCCCTGGATCGGCTTCCGGCTATTCTGCTGCAGGTGCGACGGAAGCTCCGCGCCACGGTCCTGTTTCTCGATGCCTCAGATGCGGTCCTGATCCGTCGATTTTCCGAGACGCGGCGTCCGCATCCGCTTAGTTTTACCGAGGTCAGCCGGTCCCAGGTGGTTACCCGATCCATCACTGACGAACGGCAGATGCTGGAGGCGGTGCGCAATATGGCCGACAGCATCGTCGACACCTCCGGGCTGAATGTGCATGAGCTGCGTGCCTACATTCATGCCCGTTTTCGTCCCCGCGAGGACGGAGCCAACGAACAGGCCCAGATGCTGGTTACATGCCTCAGCTTTGGCTTCAAAAACGGTGTACCGCTGGATGCCGACCTGCTCTTTGACGTGCGTTTTCTGCCCAATCCGCACTTTGTGCCGCAGTTCAAGCGGTTGACCGGACTGGATCCGGATGTCGCTGCCTACATTCGCAGCTTTCCTCAGTCTGGTGAGTTTGTCGAGCGCACCATGGGTCTGCTGGATTTCCTGTTGCCGCACTATCTGCACGAGGGCAAGAGCTACCTGACCATCGGTTTCGGCTGCACCGGAGGCCAGCATCGATCCGTCATGATGGCTGAGGAGTTTGCGCAGCGGCTTGCCGGGCAGGGCTTCCGCGTCAAGGCACTGCACCGGGATATGCCGCGTTAGGCTCCGGGCACACCCAGGTTGGGTTCATCGCTGTGCTGCGGCAGATACAATACGAGGATGAGCAAGCCAGCCCACGCCGTAACGGTCAGCCGGACCTTCTTCCGGGGAGGTCAACGTTGACGCGTTATCTCCGGCTACTGCGTTATTGCCTGCCCTACTCGCTGCAGGCCCTGCTGGGCATTGCGCTGCTGGCTGCCGTCGGAGGGCTGGAGGCAGTGCGCCTGCTCATCCTCGGTCCGGTCCTCAAAACAGTGCTCAATCCATCCTCGCCCACCGACAGTATCACGCTGCTGCCGAATCTCCGGGGGCGCTGGCAGCTGAATCTGGAGCAATGGATTCCGCACAGCATCCACATCCACAACGCCTGGGCCGTGGTTACCGCAGCGCTGGTCGGGTCCACCATTATCAAAGGCATCTGCGACTATACCGGCACCTATCTGGTCAACTACGCCGGCTATGGCATGATCACCGATCTGCGCAACGATCTCTATGAGACGATTCTCCGCAGCTCGGCCAGCTTTTTCCATCGCAACGCCACCGGCACCATCCTCTCCACGCTGATCAACGATGTGGAGCGGGTACAGACTGCAGTCAGTGCCGTGCTGGGCGAGTTTCTGCAGCAGAGTTTCACCTTTCTCTTCACCGTAGCCGCCGTCATCGCGCTGGGAGGCCGTCTCAGCTGGGCACTGCTGATCTTTGTGCCGGTTGTTATCACCTCCGCGCGCAAGATTGGCCGTTCGGTGCGCGTCCGCACCCGCACCGGGCAGGATCGAGTCGCCGAGATTCAGAACATCCTTCACGAGACCATCACCGGCAATCGCATCGTGAAGGCTTTTTCCACGGAGCTTTGGGAGATTCTCCGCTTCCAGAAGGCTGCTCGCAGGCTCTTCCGAGCCAATCTCCGCTCCGTACGCGTGCAGTCGATCAGCTCGCCGCTGATGGACGTCATCGGCGCAATCGCCATCGCACTGCTGCTGCTGATCGGGCGTAACGAGATTCGCGCCGGTCGCATGGAGATGCAGACCTTCGTGGTCTTCATCATCGCCCTCTTCAAGCTCTACGATCCGGTGCGCAAGTTTGCCTTTTTCTATAACAGCTTCCAGCAGGCCATGGGGGCCTCAGTCTCCATCTTCCACTATCTTGACGCGGAGAATGACGTTGCGGAAAAGCCACGTGCCCACGCACTGCACCACTTCCGCGAGCAGATCGTCTTTGACCATGTCGGCTTCCGCTACAGCAGCGCCGAAGGCGAACATCCCATCCTGCACGATATCAACCTCACGATTCATCGAGGGGAGATGCTCGCGCTGGTGGGGCCAAGCGGTGCGGGTAAATCCACACTCGTCAACCTGCTGCCGCGCTTCTATGACATTTCCGAAGGCAGGCTTCTCATTGACGGTCACGATATCCGTGACCTGACGCTCGACTCCCTGCGCGGAAAGATTGCCCAGGTGACGCAGGAGACGGTTCTCTTCAATGACACGGTGCGCAACAACATTGCCTACGGGCAACCGGAGACGGCGCAGAGACTGGTGGAGGAAGCTGCCAGAAATGCCCTGGCGCATGACTTCATCCTGCGCATGCCCCAGGGCTATGACACGGTGATCGGCGAGAAAGGCTTTCGCCTCTCCGGTGGCGAGCGGCAACGAATTGCCATTGCCCGCGCGATCCTGAAGAATGCGCCTATCCTCATTCTCGATGAAGCGACCTCGGCCCTTGACGCCGAAAGCGAGTCGCTGGTGCAGGCCGCATTGGCCAACTTGATGCAGGGCCGCACCGTCATCGTCATCGCGCATCGACTCTCCACGGTTCGCCAGGCGGACAGAATCGCAGTCATTGAAGACGGCCGTATCTCAGCCATTGCGCCGCATGAGGAGCTGTTGCGTATTTCGCCGACCTATCAGCGGCTCAGCCAGCTTCAGTTCCTTACGCTGCCGGAGCCGGCGATGGCAGAGTCGGAATGAAGGCGCGGAGGCAAAAGCAGAGATGACAGAGAAAGCAGCAGTTCCAAACAGCGGCCAGCCGGGCGTGGTGTACTCAATGACCGGCTATGCCAGCATTGCCGGCGCCTTGCAACTGGTGCGATCCGGAGAGATGCGCGTGCAGATTGCGCTGAAGAGCGTCAATCACCGCTTCCTGGATTTGCAGCTTCGCCTGCCCTCCGGTATGGATGCCCTGGAGATGGAGCTGCGGCGCATGCTCAAGGAGGAGTTCGTCCGCGGTCATATCGAGTTCAGCCTGTCGCTGGATCGTAGCAGCCAGCGGGGCGTCGCGCTCAACCTGGCGGCGCTGGAGTCCTGCCTGGAGTCGTTTCGCAGTGCTGCGCGTCATTTTGCACTGGATGCGCAGCCGGATTTGAATATGATTCTTCGCCTGCCTGGCGTGCTGCAGCAGGAGTCGCCCATAGGCGAGGAGGATCAGCAGGCGTTGCAGGCATATGTGCTGGAGGAGACCCGTCGCCTGATTCCCGCCCTGAAGACAATGCGTGCGCGGGAAGGCGCCGAACTGGCGCAGATTCTCCGCGACGCCATGGCTCAGATGGAGCAGGTCGTCGGTACTTTGGAGTTGCTGCAGCCGGAGATCACTGCCCGGCACGAGCAGCGGCTGCAGCAGAAGGTGGAAGCGCTTATCGGCAGCGAGATCAACCGCCAGCGACTGCTGGAGGAGGTTGCTTTACTGGCAGATCGCAGTGATGTCTCCGAGGAGATGGCGCGGTTGCGCACCCATATTCGGCATTTTCTGGAGCTGCTGGCGGCCGGCGGAGAAGTGGGCAAAAAACTTGATTTTCTGCTACAGGAGCTCAATCGCGAAGCCAACACCCTGCTGTCCAAGACCACCGGCGTCGCCGGTAAGGGCACGCAGGTCACCGAGCTTGGCCTGGCTTTGAAGGCCAGTATTGAAAAGGTGCGGGAACAGATTCAAAATCTGGAATGAGCAGCAGGCGGGAAAGGGACATAGTTCGTGGCAGGCATTCTCTTCATCATCTCGGCACCTTCCGGCTCCGGCAAGAGCACGCTGGTCAACGCCCTGCGCTCGCAGGTTGGCGGGCTGGATTTTTCCATCTCATGGACTACCCGTTCGCCGCGCGGTTCCGAGCAGGATGGCCGCGAATATCACTTCACCAGCCGCTCCAGCTTTGAGTCCATGCGGGACGCCGGGGAGTTCCTCGAATTCGCCGAGGTCTTCGGCAACTACTACGGTACGGCGCGCAGATCCCTGGCGCAGGCCGCAGCTGCTGGCCGGGATCTGCTGCTGGACATTGATGTGCAGGGGGCGCGGCAGGTGGTCGAGCGGCTGCCCCAGGCCGTCACCATCTTTGTGGCTCCGCCCAACCCCAAGGTGCTGCGTACCCGCCTGCGCAATCGCAGCCGCGCCGAGGGGCAGGTGGATGAGCAGGTGCTCTTTCGCCGCCTCAGCGAAGCCAGCAAAGAGATTGAGAATTGTCAGCAATACCGATATATTCTGGTCAACGATGTTCTGGATCGCGCCGTCGCGCAACTGGAGGCGATTGTTGTCGTCGAGCGCATCCTTCAGTCCGGTGGTACCATCGGGCCGGAGCATCAGCGCGACTACGAGATTGCCCAGAGTTGCTTGCAGCAGAACGTGCAGGATCGCCTGCGGCCCGTACTGGAGGCCTTCGGCATCGGCGGCGACGGCAGCGCACAACGGAATCTATTTCTGGAGGAGACGGATGAGCCCGGAGAATCGCAGCGAATCAACCCTTGAGACCGACTTTGGTTCCAACTATCGCAAGGTGATGGTGGCCGCACGGCGCGCCCGGCAGTTGCAGGGCGGAGCACCGCCGCTGGTCCCCAGCCGCACCAACAAGGCCTGCCGCCAGGCTCAGGATGAGATTCGCGCCGGCAAGATTGCCTATGTGCAGACGGCTCCGCCGCCGGAGAAGCCGGAACTGGAAGACAACGGCATTCCGATCCTTACGGTTTAGGATTTGAATGGAACCGGGCCTGGCCGTCCGGCATAGCTTCCGGGTCTGAATGTCGGACTGGGCTGTGGCCTCATGGGCAAGATCAAGCCTATGCTGCGCCGATAGCCTGTTTGCCCATACCTCCGGCAACAGGCGGGATTCCCTGCCACAATTCGGGATACAATTTTCCTATGAAAGTGATGGTCGGGGTTTCCGGCGGCATTGCAGCCTACAAGGCAGTCGAGTTGGTGCGTGCGCTCCAGCGCCATGCACTCGATGTGCGTGTCACCATGACGGATGCGGCCACGCAGTTCCTCCAGCCGCTTACCTTTTCGGCTCTCACCGGCCACCGCGTGCTGCGTTCGCTTTGGCATACGTCTGACTCTCCGGATGCACCGATAGATCACATTGCAGAGGCTCAATGGGCCGACCTGCTGGTTGTGGCTCCGGCTACGGCCGATCTGCTGGCCCGCTTTGCGCATGGGCTGGCCAATGACTTTCTGACCACCATGTATCTGGCAACTCCGGCCCCGGTGCTTGTGGCTCCGGCGATGAACTCGCTGATGTGGCAGCATCCGGCAACGCAGGCCAATGTAGAGATTCTGCGCCAGCGCGGTGTGCGCATCGTGGAGCCCGATGCCGGACAGCTTGCCTGCGGCATGGTTGGGCCCGGACGCATGGCAGAACCGGAGCAGATTGCCAATGCCGTTCTGGCTGCGCTGGGTCGCAGTCACGATCTGGCCGGAGAAGTGGTTCTTATCACGGCAGCCGGCACGCGGGAGGCTCTGGACCCGGTGCGGTTTCTTGGCAATCGCTCCAGCGGGAAGATGGGCTACGCGCTGGCCGAGGCAGCGCAGAGCCGCGGTGCGCGCGTGATTCTGGTCTCCGGACCCTCCGCCCTGCAGCCGCCCATTCACTGCGAACTGCTGCGCGTCACCACCGCTGAAGAGATGCGGCAGGCCGTTCTGTCCCGCCAGCCGGAGTCCACCATCGTCATCAAGTCGGCGGCCGTTGCCGACTATCGCCCCGTCTCCGTTGCAGCGCAGAAGATGCGCCGCCAGGGGCCGCTCGTGCTGGAGTTGCAGCCCACGGAGGATATTCTTGCCGAGGTGGTGCAGCGCCGCATTCCTGGCCAGTTGATCGTAGGATTTGCCGCAGAGACCGAGGACACCGTAGAGCAGGGGCGCGCCAAGCTGCTGCGCAAGGGTGCCGACGCCATCGTCGTCAATGACGTGGGGCGCGAGGACATTGGCTTCGACTCGGATGAGAATGCGGCCACGTTCCTCACCCTCTCCACTGCGATTGACCTGCCACGCATGTCCAAGCGCAAGCTCGGCGACAGAATCCTTGATGAGATCGTGGCCCTGCGCCGACCGCAGTCGCTGCTCGTCGAGCTTTCCTCGGTGGAACTGGAGTCTCTGCGCGAGCAGGCTCCGACGCCGCGCAAGCCCATTCTCATCGAGTAGCACAAACATGCACTCAGACTCCTGCCCGGAAGCCGTCCCCATGCCCGATCCCGAACCAACATCGTCGGCCCCTGCAGTTCCCTGGCAGACAGCGCTCACCGACCGGCTGCGCTTCTATCGCGACCTGGGCATCACCGACTTCTATCGCTGCGCTGTGCCGGAGCAGATCCAGCAGGCACTTGCCGTTGCCGCGCCAGCAGCGCCCCAGGTGGGCGAGGGGGTCGTAGCCGCGGAGCCTCGTCCGCATCCCGCATCATCCCCGTCCGCAGCCCACTCTGCAACATTGCCCACGGAGGCTCTCATTCCCCGCATCCCTGTTCCCGCTCCCCCCGCACCCATCGCTCCCATCCCGCCATCTGCGCGCCCAGCTGCGCTGGAGGCGCTGCGCGCCGAGATCGGCGACTGTACCCGCTGCAAGCTGCATCAGGGCCGTAACAAGCTGGTCTTTGGGGACGGGGATCCGGCCGCGCGACTGCTGTTCGTCGGCGAGGGCCCCGGCGCCGATGAGGATGCGCAGGGCATACCTTTTGTCGGTCGCGGCGGGCAGCTGCTGAACAACATGATCGGAGCCATGGGCCTCCGTCGCGATCAGGTCTACATTGCCAATGTCGTCAAATGTCGTCCGCCGGGCAACCGCACGCCGGAGGCCGACGAAGGCGCCACCTGCTCACCGTATCTCATGCGCCAGATTCAGATCGTCGCTCCGGAGGTGGTAGTTGCCCTCGGGCAGACGGCCGTCACCTGGCTCACAGGACAGAAGCGTCCTTTGAATGCCTGGCGCGGCACGGTCCATCAGGTGCTGGGTGCCAAGCTCATTGTGACCTTTCACCCGGCTTATCTGCTGCGTGATCCCAATCAGAAGAAATTTGCCTGGGAGGACCTTCAGCTGGCCATGCGCGAGCTTGGCCTGCAACCACCGCAGCGCAAGTCCTGAAGGGGGCAGGCGAGCAGCCCCGGCATGGTTCGTCGCAGGCCAGCCTTCGGGCTATTCGACGTCAGTCCGAATCTCGCCAAAGCGCCACTCCGCCCAGCAGTCCATCCTCGTTCGGCACAATCCGCACATGCTCCGGCAGTTCGATGGTCAAGTGCTTGGCGTTGCCGCCGCCAATATGCAGCGAATCCCAGTTGAAGAGCGCCTGCGTCTGGGCAATCACCTTGCCCACCAGTTTGTTCCACCGTTTGTGGCCATACTTCAGCAGGCCCCGCCGCCCAACAAAGTCCTCGTAGGTCTTGTTGTCCTTCCACGGATGGTGTGCCAGCTCCAGTCCGGGGCATAGCCTGCCGTCCACGAAGAGCGATGAGCCCATTCCAGTGCCCAGCGTCAGGCAAAGCTCCACACCCTTGCCCCGTATCGCGCCCAGCCCCTGGATCGCCGCATCGTTGGCCACGCGCACCGGCTTTCTCCATTTCTGGCGGAGTGTCTGCTGCAGGGCAAAGTTCGTCCAGGCCGAATCCAGGTTGAACGCTCCCAGTGTATGCCCATGCTTGACCACGCCCGGAAAGCCAACCGAGACGCGATCAAACGGTCCAATCCGCTCTCGCATCGCGTACAGCAGCTCCAGCACCTTTTCCGGCGAGGGCTTGGGCGGGGTCAGCTCCCGCATCCGCTCTGTCACCGGCTTACCAGCCGCATCCACAACCATCATCTTCAGGCCCGTACCGCCAATGTCAATGCACAGTGTCAGTGGTCGGACGGCATGGGCACGCGAGACGGGGGTGGCGGCAACCGGCACAGCATGCGCTGGCCGTGAGGTTTTAGCGGCAGAGGTTCTGGGCTTCGTCATCACAGCAGCATTGTAGGCCACGCCCCAGCCATCCTGTTCCTTCGTCCCGGGCAGTAGACTGAAGCCAGGGCCTGAGAACACTTCTGGGATGGCGGCGACGGGAGGCCATCTTGCCAGATCAGGATTCAGACAAGGGAGCGAGGAGTGACCGATACCGGGTGTATCCAGTTCGGGCTGTGGTGCCGTCACAGCCAAGGGACTCCACATCGTCTGACCGGATTTTCCTTCGCATCGTTGTTCACTCCGGAAGTGTTCCCAGGCCCCAGGATGGACTGCCATGCCGCGCTGCTGTGAAGTGGCACTGCCCGTGCCGCTGGACCAGACCTTTACCTACCGGCTGCCTGACGATGTGCAGGCCAAGCCCGGCGTGCGCGTCATCGTACCCTTTCGTCGCGAGCAGCTCATCGGTGTGGTCACTGGTCTGCTGGATGACGCACCCTCAGATATGGAGCTTCGCGTTGTCACCAGCATTCTGGACGCCGAGCCGCTGCTGCCCCCGGTTCTGCTTGATCTTGCCCGCTGGATGGCCGACTATTACCTTACCCCGCTCGGTGAGGTTCTGCGTGCCATGCTGCCGCTCACCGCAGAAATTCGTCGTCAGGTGCTGTTGCGCATCACCCCAACCGGTTTGGATGCGCTGGCTGCCAGCTTTGACAGTTCTCCGCAGACCGGCCACTCCCGCCGCCGCCAGTTACTGCAGAACTCGGTCGAATTTCGCGTGCTCCAGCAGCTTGCAGACGGGCAGGCACTGCGACTGAGCTCTGTACGAACCGCCAGTTCGGCTTCCATCCAGCAGATCAATGCGATGGTCAGCCGCAAATGGATCCAGCGCGAGAGCAGCGCCGAGGAGCGTGATGCCCGCCGCATGGAACGCTTTGCCGTCCTCATCCCCGAAGGTCGCCTGCCTCCGCTCACCGAACGGCAGCAGATGGTTATGGCTGAGCTTGCTGCTGCCGGGGGCCAGTTGCGCCTGCGTGAGCTCTACGAGCGGCTTCCGGCGCAAAGCACTCTGCAGTCGCTGGTCCGTCACAAGCTGGTCCGGATTGAGGAGCGGCCGGAGTCCTTTCGGCTCAGCACGCTCGATGTGCCCGTCACGGCACACACGCTCAACCCAGCGCAGAGCGCAGCACTGGAGTCGATTACCCGCTCCCTCGGTGCCTTTCGCGCCACGCTGCTGCACGGCGTCACTGGTTCGGGCAAAACCGCTGTCTATCTGGCCGCCATGCAGCGTGTGCTGGACCGCGGACAAAGCGCACTGCTGCTGGTTCCGGAGATCGGCCTCACTCCGGCCATCGCCGCTCATCTCGATGCCGCCTTTGGATCACGTGTCGCCCTGCTGCACTCCGCGCTCACACCCCAGGAGCGGGCCGAGCAGTGGCATCGCATCCGACGAGGTGAGGCTCCCATCGTTGTGGGCACCCGCTCGGCCATCTTTGCTCCCGTGCCCGCACTGGGCCTCATCCTTGTCGACGAGGAGCACGACTCCAGCTACAAGCAGGAGGAGGCGCCGCGCTACCATGCCCGCGATGTTGCCGTCATGCTGGCGCATCTGCACGGCATACCCATTGTGCTGGGCTCGGCCACGCCCTCACTGGAGAGCTGGCAGAATACAGTCGCAGGCAAATATCAGCTGGTGCGCATGGAAACCAGAATTCAGGACCGTCCCTTGCCCGAGGTGGAACTGGTGGATATGCGCGAGGAGTTTCGTCAGGTTGGCCGGGACCAGTTGTTCTCCCGCAAGCTCATCGAAGAGGTCCACCAGACGCTGGAACGCGGCGAGCAGGCCATTCTGCTGCTCAATCGCCGGGGCTACTCCTTCGCCATTCTCTGCCGCAGTTGCGGAGAAAAGCTCGAGTGCGAGCACTGCGCCATCGCTCTGACCCACCACAAGCCGGTCGATTCCCCCGATGCTCCCGTCGCAGTCGGTCAGCGGCTGGAGTGCCACTACTGCGGCTTTCGCCGCGCCGTGCCGCCGCGCTGCCCCAAGTGTGAAAGCGAGCATCTCTATTACCTCGGTGCCGGCTCACAGCAGGCCGAGGAACGCTTGCTAACGCTTTTTCCGGAGGCACGCATCGGGCGTATGGACCGGGATACCGTACGCGGCCGGCAGGACATGGAGTCCCTGCTGCGCCGCCTTCACTCCGGCGAGATCAATCTGCTCGTCGGCACCCAGATGATCGCCAAAGGCCACGATATTCATGGCGTCACCACGGTCGGCGTCGTTGGCTGCGATCACGCACTGGCTATGCCGGATTTTCGCGCCGCCGAGCGCGTCTTCCAGCTGATGACGCAGGTCTCCGGACGTGCCGGTCGTGGAAGCCTTCCCGGCCGCGTCGTGGTGCAGACCTTCCATCCCGAGCACTACTCTGTGCTCACCGCAGCCCGCCACGATTACACCGGCTTTGCCGAGCGTGAGCTGCAGTACCGGCGCTGGATGCACTATCCGCCCTTCGGCTATCTGGCCAACGTGATCTTCCGCTCCCGGCAGGTGCAGGAGGCAGCCCATTGGGCAGAACAGGCCAGTCAGTGGATGCGAGCCCAGGCTCAGCCGGGTTTGCGTGTTCTCGGTCCCTGTCCGGCTCCCATTGCTCGCGTCAAGGACACCTGGCGTTATCACCTGGTGCTCAAAGCCTCCAGCCGCAGCGCACTCAACGGCCTGCTGCGCGGATTCCTGCGCCAGTTGGATGCCCTCGGCATTCCCCGACGCAACCTTGTGCTGGATGTGGACCCGCAACGGCTGATGTAGTTCGAACTGCTGCCTGCCATCTCGGGTTCGCACCCCGTCCGCAGGGTAGGGACCTCGAGCGGGAGCACATTCTTCCACTGCGAA
>JAKBAG010000280.1 GCA_021809235.1 Acidobacteriota bacterium | reverse complement strand
CTACGGTGGATACTTGCTCAACTGGCTGATTACAGCAACCACGCGCTTCAAGGCCGCAGTGACCGGTGCAGGCGCGGTGGAGCATGCCGCGAACTGGGGTAACGATGATGTGTCCTATGACGATGCCTGGTATCTGGAGGGTGCTCCGTGGCAGCAGCCGGCACTCTACCAGTCCGAGGCGGCGCTGTTCCGGATGGATCGTGTGCGCACGCCTACGCATATTGTGCAAGGCAGCCATGACGTCCGCGTGAGCTATCTGGAGGGCGTTACGCTGGAGCGCGCGCTGCAGCGGCTTGGGGTTCCTCACAGCTTCCTGGTCTTTCCCGGCGAGGGCCATGGGCTGGGCAACAATCCCTGGCATGGATACATCAAGCTGCGTGAGGAACTGAAATGGCTGGATCACTACGATCCGCAGTGAACAGGAGCCTCTGCTGCACCGCAGTCGCTGCGAGCTGCATCGAACAGGTAAGCTGATAAGAGACATGCCGGGGCGGATCATCTGCCGCGGCGTGCAAGACTGAAAGCATGGCGACGGCTACGGAACAGGAACGGATGGAGGACTTCCGCGCAACGCTGCGCAGTGCGCGGCGGACCATTGCGCTGGAGGAGACGATTCGCCTTGCGGTGGATTCCTTCCGGGCTAACAAGGCGCGCTTTGCGCTCACAGCTCTGGGCATGGTGATTGGCTCGGCCTCGGTGATTCTGGTGGTTACCATCGGGTTGACCGGCCGCGAGTACGCACTGGGGCTGATCTCGAAGATCGGCACCAACATGGTGGAACTGGAATATGCCGGTGGCGGCGCCGTCGGCACGGAAAATGTGGAGTACAACGACTATCTGACACGAGAGGATGAGCGCGCCGTGGAAGCACAACTTCCCAGCGTGCAGTATTCATCGCCAGTGATGGAAATGCATGACCGTATCTCGTTCGGAGGCGGGGTGGTCAAGGACACGCTGGTTCTGGGCGTGGTGCCGGCCTACCAGAAGGTACGCAACCTGATTGTGACTGAAGGCCGCTTCATGGACAGTGAAGATGAGCGGGCCCACATCAAGTGTGCTGTGGTCACCCTCCCCTTTGCGCGACAGATGTTTGGCTCCGCCGATGCCGCGGTGGGGCAGAGTTTTTCGATCAGCGGGATTCCGTTCACAATTATCGGGACATTCAAGGAATCAGTGGATGATTTTGGCCAGTCGGAGCTGACCGACAACACCATCCTGATCCCGTATTCGGTGGCGCGTTACTTTACCGGAACCGACAATGTGAAGCAGATTTACTTTTCCATGCGGAGCATGGCGGATGTGCCGGATGCTTCGGCTGCTATCGTTCGCATCGTCAAGTCACGGCACAAGCCAAACTCGGTCTATCGCACGACTACGCTGACCGAAGTGCTGACGATGGCAGGTCGTATTGCCACAGGGCTGACGGCAGTTCTGATTGCCGTGGCTATGGTGACTCTGGCAGTTGGCGGAGTCGGCATCATGAACATCATGCTTGCCAATGTGCGCTCGCGCATCCGCGAGATCGGGATTCGCAAGGCATTGGGAGCAACGTCGCGGGAGATACGCCTCCAGTTCCTGGCCGAAGCCGTCATGATCTCGTTGGCGGGCGGGCTGGTGGGAACCCTGCTAGGCCTGGGGATACCATTGGGGGTCCGCTTGTTTACCAACTACACCATTCCCATCTCGCCGTGGTCGATCATTGCCGCGCTGGGAGTATCCCTGATTGTTGGCGTGGTTTTTGGCACCGTGCCTGCGACCCGGGCAGCACAGATGGATCCTGTGGAATCGCTGAAGTATGAATAGGGAATCATGAAAAGCGAGCAGAAAAATGCCGGGCAGGAAGTTTCCAGTCCAAACTCCAGCCCAAGCGAACAGAGCGAACCAGCCAAAGGGCCAAATCTGATCCTTCTCTACTGCCTGTTAGGGCTGGCTCTGCTGGCTGCAATGAGCTTTGCAGCAGCTATTGTCTGGCCGTTCTATATTCGTCGCTAAAGATCAGCAGGCCCCGGGCACCGGCAGATCGCTGCGGTGCGGGCAAGCATCCGCAAGGTGGGCCTATTCGGCGATCAGCAGCGGAATTCCATCCACAATGGGAAAGTGGCGTTGGCATGCCGTGCACTGCAGGGCAGACCCTTCTGCCAAGGCGCGAAGCGAGCCATGGCAGGCAGGGCAGACGATCAGGGCAGGCAGGACCCGGTTAGGGATCCGGCCGGAGAGATCGAGTCTGGCTCGCTCAGCGTCGGAACGCGGGTGGCTGGTAACAGGGTTACTGGACGGCGATGTCATGGTCGGCGGATGCCTCTGGGGATGCTTCCGGACGCGGGGCGCGGTTGGCTAGTTCCAGCTCAATCTTGCTGTTGATCTCTGCGCGGGCAAACTCGATGGCAACCCGAATACTGTTGAGAATGGCAATTTCATTCGAGGAGCCATGGCCAATGATGCAGATGCCACGGACGCCGAGCAGCGGCGCACCCCCATACTCGTTGTAATCCAGCCGCCGCTTGAAGTTGTTGAATGCCTTGCGGGAGAGCATGGCTCCCACCTGCGCGGTGACAGTCTGGGTCAGGGATTCACGGAGCAGGTCGCGGAAAAGCCGTCCTATCCCTTCGCCTGTCTTCAGCGCGACATTGCCGACAAATCCATCGCAGACAATCACGTCGGTCGAGCCGTTGAAGATATCCCGACCTTCGACATTACCGGTGAAATGAATGGGCAGGGCACGCAGCAGCGGGAAGGCCTCGCGGGTCAACTCGTTACCTTTGGATTCTTCTTCCCCGATGGAAAGCAGCCCCACGCGGGGATGTGCAACCTTGAGCACGCTGCGGGCAAACATCTCGCCCATAATGGCAAACTGCTCTAGATTGTGGGCTTTGCAATCGACATTCGCACCCACATCCAGCAGAACACAGGGAGATCCGGTGACCGTGGGCATGCGGGCGGTGAGTGCCGGGCGATCGACGCCTGGGATGGCTCCAAGAACCATTTTCGCCGTGGCCATGGCTGCCCCCGTGTTCCCGGCAGTCACAAACCCGGCAACCTTCTTTTCGCGGACCAGCTTCAGACCTACGCGCATGGAGCTGTCGCGCTTGGTGCGGACTGCGTGGGCGGCCTTCTCATCCATGCCGATGCGTTCCGAAGCATGGTGGATGGTGATGGGTAGATCCTCATCTTCCAGATATTCATCCAGAAGATCGCGCAACTCCGGTTCGGGTCCAACGAGATGAACCCGAACCGGGAGGGATTTGCAGGCGAGGATGGCTCCACGAATCTCCGGTTCGGGCGCTTTGTCCGAACCGAATGCGTCCAGCGCGATGTCGATGAGCTTTGCCATGGTTGGCGGAAGTTAGTTGACTGCGGTCTTGCTCTCGAGCACGGCGCGGCCCTTGTATTCCCCGCACTTGGGGCATGCCCGGTGAGGAAGCTTCTTTTCCTGGCAGTTCGGGCACAGGGACAGGGAACCGGCGGTCAGGTGATCGTGGGACCGGCGAAGAGCAGTGCGACGCTTCGAGTGACGTCGTTTCGGATTAGGCATGA
>JAKBAG010000279.1 GCA_021809235.1 Acidobacteriota bacterium | reverse complement strand
AAAGAAATCCTTCCCGGGCACAAAGACGACTTTGCGCTCAATGGCAATGGGCAGCATCGCTCCGGCGTCTATCCACTCCGGGCAGGTCACCCACAGGAACATGCCGCCCTCCGGATGCGTCCAGCGATAGCCTTCAGTCATGGACTCCCTCAGGCAGCGATCCATCAGCGCAAATCGACTGCCATACAGTCGGCGTATCCCTTCGATATGCCCTGCGCTGTCGAAATCGGTCAGATAGCGGTCCACAATCCGCTGATCCAGGTTCGAGGTGTGGAGATCTGCGGCCTGCTTGGCAATCGCCAGGCTGCGGAGCAGGGTGGGATGACCGGCAATCCAGCCGACGCGCAGGCCCGGCGTGATGGTCTTTGAAACCGTGCTCAGGTAAAGGACAATTCCCTCCTGATCCAGTGCGGCAATCGGAGGAATCTCCGCCCCCCGGTAGCGAAGTTTGCCATACGGATCATCCTCGATCACCACCAGACGATGACGCGCAGCCAGCGCATAAATGGCCTGTCGCCGCTCGGCGGCCAGCGTGATTCCGGTTGGGTTCTGGAAGTTGGGAATCAGGTAAAGCAATTTCGGGCGCTCCCGCAGAATCGCGGCTTCCAGTGCCTCCGGTACCAGACCCCACGCATCCATTGGGATCGGCACAAATCGTGCTTCGTAAGCCTGAAAGGCTTGAATCGCAGCCAGATAGGTCGGGCTCTCCGTCAGCACGCAATCGCCCGGATCGAGCATCACCTTGCCAATCAGGTCCAGCCCCTGCTGCGAACCGCTGGTGATGAGGATATTCTCCGCCGTTGAGGCCGCTCCACGGCTTCGCATCTCGGCGGCAAACTTCTCGCGCAGTGGACCGAAGCCCTCGGTCACGGCATACTGCAGAGCCTGCGGTCCGGCTTCCGCCAGCACCCGCTCCACCGACTGGGCTATCTCGGCCACCGGAAAACACTCCGGAGCCGGAAGGCCGCCGGCAAACGAGATCATCTCCGGCTGCTCAGTCACTTTCAAAATCTGCCGGACTGCCGAAGGGCGCATATGCCCCATACGGCGCGACAACGTGTACTCCATCCCGCCCTCTTTCGCCATCCCCATTCCGCCTCAGGACCATCGCTGGCCCTTCCCTTGCTCGATTCTACTGGCTGCAAGCAAAAACGACCTTCCTGCGCGGAAGGCCGTTTTCAGCATGCGAACTGCTTCACTTCCTGATTATCCCACCACTTCAATGCCCATCGAGCGGGCCGTGCCCTTGATGCTCTTCACGGCTGCTTCCACGGAGGCGGCATTCAGATCCGGCATCTTCTGCTCGGCAATCTCGCGGATCTGCTTTTCGGTGACCTTGCCCACCTTGTCCTTGTTCGGAGCGCCAGCGCCCTTCTGCACGCCAGCAGCACGCAGCAGCAGGTTAGAGGCCGGCGGCGTCTTGGTAACAAAGGTGAAGGTGCGATCCGCGTAGACCGTAATGACGACCGGAATGGTGAAACCTTCCATTTCCTTGGTCTGGGTCCGCGCATTGAACTGCTTGCAGAACTCCATAATGTTGACCTGAGCCTGACCAAGCGCCGGGCCGACCGGAGGTGCAGGAGTGGCTTTGCCGGCAACGATCTGCAGCTTCACATAACCGGTGATTTTCTTCGGAGGTGCCATTTCGATTTCCTTTTGGTTGCGCCTCTTCCAGCTTCTGGCTGCCGGCGGGGCCAACGTTGCATCATTTTTGGTAAAGCCAATTCCGCGTTTGCCTGCAACCGAAGTGCGCCAGAGGCAGCATCGGCTAGAAGCTGAAAGCTACTTGCGGGAAGCAGCCCTACTCAATCTTTTCCACTTTGCCAAACTCCAGCTCCACCGGCGTCGAACGGCCAAAGATCGTGACCATCACTTTCAGGGTCTCGCGGTCCTCATTCACCTCGTCGACCACACCGTTGAAGTTGGCAAACGGTCCGTCGGTAATCCGCACAGACTCGTTCTTTTCAAACTTGATCTTCTGCCGCGGCTTCTCGCGGGCCTCCGTCGAGCGGTTCAGCAGCGAGCTGATCTCCTCTTCGCTCAACGCCACCGGCTTGTCGCCCGTTCCCAGGAAGCCGGTGACCTTCGGCGTCTCCTTGATGATGTGCCAGATCTGATTGTCCAGCTCCATCTCAATCAGCACATAGCCTGGAATGAAAACCCGCTCGACCGTGCGCTTCTTGCCATTGACCGTCTCCGTCACCTGCTCGGTGGGCACAATGATCTGGCCAAACTTGCTCTCCAGGCCAAAGGCTTGAATCCGGCTCTCCAGCGACTCCTTCACCTTGCGCTCAAAGCCGGAGTAGGCATGCAGGATGTACCAGCGGAAATTCTCATTCCGCGCGGGCTGGACGGCTTCTTCATTCGGCTCTACGCCAATTGGCTGATTCTCTTCCATCACTGCTCTCAATCTCACTTCCGGCGAACATTCTCCGGCCATCCTGCCAGGCTACGGACTGGGAGCCCGTTGCCTGCCAGCCTAGGATCCGGCCAGCCGATCCATCACCTGCTTGACCGCATAGGCAAAGACCGTATCGGTGACATAAAAATAGGCCGCAAAGAAAAAGACCACGGCCAGCACGACGATCGTCGTCGTCTGCACTTCTTTGCGTGACGGCGCCACCACCTTGCGCATCTCGGCCCGTACATCGCTCAAAAACCCGCGGAAACGGTCGACCGAACCGGTGACCGCGGCCACCTTGGAATCTCCAGCCTTGCTTTCCGTGATTGCTGCTGACTTTGCCATCGCCTGACTTCCTGTTCTGCTGGCTGCCGCTCAACGTGCGCCTGCCGGCATACCTTTGCGGCTTCGCTAGGATAATCCCCGCCAACCGCCTGATCCTTCCAGCTATCCGGGGCTGGCGTCTGCCTGCACCCGATTTTCCAGCGGCTGGCAGAGAGCTGACCCTCTTGCCGCTTTTCGCCACAGAAGAAACCCAAAAGAGAACTGGCAGGGGCGGAGGGATTCGAACCCCCAAAATCGGTTTTGGAGACCGACGGTTTAACCGTTGAGCCTACGCCCCTGCATCCATCCGAAGGAAACTCCTTCGGAAATTCACTCTTACTTGGTTTCCCGGTGCGCCCGGTGCGTGCGGCAGCGCTTGCAGAACTTCGAGAACTCCAGACGGCCGGTGGTCGTCTTCTTGTTCTTCGTTGTCGTGTAGTTGCGCTCCTTGCACTCAGTGCACTGCAATGTCACAATCTCTCGCATCTCTTCATCCTAACCGATGCCGACCGGCTTTTCCCGATCCACACCCAAACTGATTACTTCCCGCGCGGGGCCGGTATCTTCCCGGCGTGCGCGTATGCTGCCTGTTGCCGGGGCGGCTGCGATGCCGCCCCATTGTCTCGCTGGAACCTACCGACTCTGCTGCCCGTCGGTCCGGTCCAGATAGCCCGGTTACGCCAGGATCTCCGAGATCGCTCCGGCGCCCACCGTACGGCCGCCCTCACGAATCGCAAAACGCAGACCCTTCTCCATCGCCACCGGCGTCTGCAGCTCGATCTCCAGCTGAATGTTGTCGCCCGGCATCACCA
>JAKBAG010000278.1 GCA_021809235.1 Acidobacteriota bacterium | reverse complement strand
AGTAGCCGAACGCATCACACCCGCCCCGACCGAGATCACCGCCTACCGCACCGGCTACGCAGCCTGGCGCAAACTCTACCCCGCGCTGGCCAGTCTTCATCCAACCGGTCGGTAGCCGGGGGATTGTCGTCGTTCATCAGGCCTGGACTTACCCGGCCTGACTGCGGGCCACCGCCAGCCGCCAGGCAAATCTCGGCCCACGCGTCACCACAAAGTGACCCATCGATTCTGCGCCCACATGGACGCCCAGCAGCCGGGCAAACAGTTGCGGTTCTGTCTCCAGCGCGTGAATCGCCCGCCGACGAAGCGTCGGCCAGCGGTCCATCATCAGCATCACCTGCGCCATCCTCTGCGGCAGCCGCAAAATCGCCGAATGCAGGCGGTTGTAGCGCGCCAGCGCCTCGGGCTGCGGCAACGTGGCAAGAGACTCGGCCAGCAGCAGCGCCTGTCGGAAGGCCATTGCCATCCCTTCCCCGGTGATAGCATCGGCTGAGCCAGATGCATCGCCGATCAGGGCAACGCGATCAGCAGCCACCCGCCGAAGCCGTCGGGTCGTGGTCAGTGCGCCTCGTTCTCGATCAGTACGCAGCAGTTCCCTACCCGGCGTGAGTTTCTGTCGCAGCCACGGAATCTCATCCAGCAGGGCATCGACCCGGCTGTGCGGAGTGTGCGTCACAGTGGCAACGCAAACTTCGTCACTGCCCACCGGGGTCACATAGGCCTGACCGCTTTGCCCCCAGTGCACCTCCACCACATCGCTCCACGGCTCCACGCGATAGTGCTGTCGAAATCCAAAACGCCGGCTCAGCTCCTGGCCGGATTCCAATCCTGCCCAACGGCGCACCCGCGAGCTTTGTCCATCGGCACCCACCAGCAGCCCGTAGCGACATGCCTGCCCAGCCAGAAGCACTGAACCCTGCGGCAAAAGCTGGACCGGAGTATTCCATCGCAGTCGCACACCGGCCTGATGCGCAGCCTGTGCCAATCGCTGATGGAGCAAAGGGCGCTTGACGCCGAGTGCATCCTGCCAGCCATTCCTGCGGGGGAAGCGTGCCTCGGCTGCAGCCTCTATCCCAGCAGTTTGGTCCGCATGACTCACAAACCGGATGCCTCGAAAGACTCCCCCGTCATCTGGCGAAAGCTCCACGCCCAATTGCCGCAATTCCACCAGCGCATCCGGCATCAGCCCTTCCCCGCAGGCCTTGTCGATCGGCGGGTGCAGGGCATCGGCAACCGTCACATCCATGCCGCATCGTCGCAGCGCAAGGGCGGCAGTCAGACCGGCAGGCCCACCGCCCACAATCAATGCATCCGTACTGTGTATCGCCTGCTTCAACTCCACTCCAGCAGCAGCATCTCAGAACAGAATCCCGGCCCCATCGCCACCAGCAGGCTCCGCGCGCCCGGCTCAGGTCTGTGCGCGCGCATCACCTCATCCAGCACCATCAGCACCGAGGCTGACGAAAGATTGCCTGCGCGCCGCAGTGCCTCCCAGCTCAGATGAAAATCCTCGCGCGTTAATCCCAGCGCTTCCGCATTCGCGTCCAGCACCTTGGGCCCGCCAGTATGCATGATCCAGGACGCAATCTCGGTCCGGGTCATCCCGTGCGTGGCCAGAAAACCATCCACATTCGCTCCCAGATGCTGCTTGACCACTGTAGGCACATCGGCGGAAAGCACAATCTCAAATCCCTTTTCTGAGATCGCCCAACCCATCACCTCTTCACTGTTGGGATAGAAGGTGGCACGGCTGTCCACAACGCGAGGCCCCAGCTTTTCCGGATTGCCGTCGGTCATCTCTGCCGCCAGTTGCTCGCCCACCAGCAGCGCCACGCCACAGCCGTCACCAAACAGCCCAGAGGCAATCAGATTCGGCATATTACGGTTGCTGCGCTGCCATGTCAGCGAGCACAGTTCCACGCTCAGCAGGATTGCCGCCTGATCCGGATACGCCTTCACATAATCAGCCGCGCGGGCCAAGCCCGAGGCCCCTGCTACGCAGCCCAAGCCAAAAATCGGGGTGCGCTTCACGTGCACCGGCAGCGCCATGGAGTTGATCAGCCGCGCCTCTACCGTGGGGCAGGCAATGCCCGTTACCGACACACTGATGATCGTGCCCAGCTTTTCCGGTCTCAGGCCCGTCTCCTGCAGCAGACCACCGATGGCTTCCTCGCCCAGCCGGACTGCGGTCTCGATCCACACATCATTAGTCTTGCCCCAGGTATCCAGTTCCTTGTAGGCATCCAGTGGACGGCTGAAATATCGTCCTTCCACGCCGGTGCGACTGTGCAGCCTCTCCAGCACTGCAGGGTTTTCCATCCCTTCGTCCCAGTAGCTTTTCAGCGCGGCTACCACTTCCTCCTGACGGAAGTAGTAGGGTGGAAAAGCCATTTTCGTCCCCGCAATCCTCATGCCTGGTCTACTTTCTTTCCATTTTCGGTCATAGTTCCTGCTGCTGCCATACTAGGCGCTTCCATCCCCGGCAGCCTCGATGGTCTGCATTTTGTTTTCGCACGGCTTAAATCCGCACCGCGCGCGCCGCCAGCCGCAGGGCATCCGTCCAGAAGCTGCGCGAGCTGTGGATGGTTTCCATGGTTTCGTGCATCGCATTCACAAAATGCCTTAGCGATCCCTCGCTGACCACCAGCGGAGGAGCCGCCTTCAGAACCTGAAAGGCATTGCCGCAAATCTGCGTCAGAATCCCATGTTCCCGATAAAGACGCATTACGAGCATCTGCCCAAACATGGCCGGATGGACACGCGTAAATGCTTCATAACTCAGTCGCAATCCTAGCGACTGCGGAGCACCGAAGACGATGCCGGAAAACAGGCCGATGCCGCGAACTTCACGGACCATCTCAAAGCCTGCCAGCCGCTCTCGCAGCTGCTGCCGAAACTCTTCTCCCAGCCTTGCCGCCCGTGCGGCCAGATTCTCCTGCTCGATGACGTCCAGCGTGGCCAGGCCCGCCCGCATCGCAAGCCCATTCTCGGAAAACGTGGAGGTGTGCACAATGGCGCGCCGCAGCGAGGGATAGACACTCTCATAGATCGCCTCGGTCATCAGCACCGCGCCGCCCGGCACCAGCCCCCCACTCAGCGCCTTGGCCAGAACCACCATATCCGGCTCCAGATTCCAGTGGTGCGCGGCCAGCATCGCGCCCGTACGCCCCAGACCTGTCTGCACCTCATCCAGCACAAACACCGTCCCGGTGCGCCGACACAGCTCCTGCGCCCGCTCCAGATACCCCTCCGGTGGAAGAACAATTCCCGCCTCACCCTGAATTGGCTCCAGGATCAACGCTGCAAAACTTCGCGTGCTGAGCGCTGCCTCCAGTTGGTCCGGATCCCCAAAATCCACAAACTCCACACCCGGGATCAATTCCCCAAAGCCCTCCCGCCAGAATGGAGCATCCATCAGAGCCAGAGCGCCGCAGGTCAAACCGTGAAAGGCTCCCCGAGCGGCCAGCAGGCCCGAGCGACCCGTATGTGCCCGTGAAAACTTAATAGCCGTCTCCACACCCTCCGCCCCTGAGGTCGAAA
>JAKBAG010000277.1 GCA_021809235.1 Acidobacteriota bacterium | reverse complement strand
ACTCGATCCGTCGCGAGGTTCCGTCCTTGCGCCGCATGGGAATAATACTGCGGAATTCTCCGGACTCTGGTACGGCACGCATACACTCGGCATATGTTGCCCTGCCTTCCTCGGTTAGAATCTCGGTCAGCGGCTTGCCGACCAACTCCTCCACCGAGTAGCCCAGACTGGACGCAGTGATCGAGTTCAGCGATGTCAGGCGGCCATCGAGTGTAGTGATAAAGATGAAGGAGACACTGCTTTCCACAACGTGCTGATAGCGGGTTTCCGTGGAAAGCAAGGCAAGCTCGGCCGTCCGCTGGGCTGTGATGTCCTGGGCTGCCAGCAGCAGGAACTGCAGCGGTTGGCCAGGAGCCATGCCGGGCAGCGGACGCAACGTCCATTGCACCCGGCGGGGCGCTCCATCGAAGCCGTGCCAGTAGTTTTCATAGGGCCCCACAAACTGCCCGGAAGCAGACTCCTGAATCTTTGCCGCAGCCCATCCCCAGGCATTCTGTTCGGTCATCAGCGTTTCCACCATCGGCTTGCCAATGCCCTGCTCCAGCGGGATTCCTGTCAGCAATTCGCAGGCACGATTCCATCGCAGGATGCGGCCGGAATGATCCAGTACGATCACCTGCGCGGGGATGGCCTCAAGCGTTGTGGTCAGGAAGGCACGTTCGACGGAAAGTGCCGATTCCAGCCGCTGCCGGGCACGCACCAGTTGGTGATGCGTGGAGGCCTGAAGAAGCAGCTCCACCTGCGCCACTGCCTGATGGGCAAGCATGGTGAGCAGTGGAACCTGATGTGAACTGAATCGACCGGGCTCCACGGCCAGAACGGCCAGCGTGCCCATCGGGTTTTCCACCGTCTGCTCGGCAGCATTCGCGGCAGCAAGCTGCCCGCTGAGTTCCGGGCGAACCGTTGTTGGCAGAGGAATGCCGATATACGAGCCACACCATGCAGTGTTTTCCAGGGGAATGCCGCGGGGGGCAAAGCGCTCATTTTCCGCCGCATTGGAAAGGAACAGTGGCTTCTTCTGATGCAGCGTCCGAAAACAGGCCGTGGACAATGCCGCCTGCTGCTCTGCCATGAATCCCCAAGTGGCACGGAAGCGCAGAGCCGGGCCGTCCAGCCAGGCGATGTATGCGTAGTCCGCACCGGAAAGAATCGCAGCCAGATGCAGAATCTCTTCCAGAACCGGTGTTCCAGACCGATCCAGATGGGCAAGCGGACTGGCAGCCGAGGCTGGCTGAAAGGATGCCGACATGGAGGAAGCAGCGGACATTGGGAAGAGTTACCCAGAATGTAGTATCTCCCAATTCCCGAATGATTTTTCTGCAACTTCGGTGGGACGGCCATGACGCGTTGGGAAAAAAGGTAACTTGAGGCGAGGTTACCGATTTGCATTCCCTTCTCGCTTGTGTAGAGACATCGCTTGTGTAGTGGTTTGACCGGAGCCTGGATTTCCGCGCGAGCACCCAAGGCGAAGAAACCGGGCAAACCTGTACCGGACACTGCGGCTGGAAATCTTTGATAACGCAGAAATACCATATTCCTCAACTTGCTATACTCGATAGGATGTGGCTTGCCGATGCAGGCACATAAGCCCGTAAGTCAAGGGAAAATATGCCGTCTCATCCGAAGCGGCAAAGGGAAGTATGGCAAGTTACCTGGAAACCATCAATTCGGCTGAAGACCTGAAGCGGCTGAAGGTGTCAGAACTGGATGTACTGGCGCAGGAGATTCGCGAGTACCTGATCCAGAACCTGTCGCGCACGGGCGGTCATCTTGGACCCAACCTGGGTGTGGTTGAGCTCACGATTGCGCTTCACCGTGTCTTCCAGACCCCGGAAGACAAAATCACCATGGATGTGAGTCATCAGGCCTACATCCACAAGCTTTTGACGGGAAGGCGGGAACAGTTCCCGACGATTCGCCAACCGGGCGGGCTGAACGGATTCATGCTGCGCACCGAAAGTGAGCATGATGCCTTTGGAGCCGGGCATGCCGGAACCGCACTGTCTGCCGCCTTGGGAATGGCGGTTGCGCGCGATCTGCAGGGTGGTTCCAATCATGTGATTGCCGTCGCCGGGGATGCCGCTTTTACTAACGGAATCTCCTATGAAGCGCTGAACAACATCGCCGCCCAGACCCGTCGGATGATTGTCATTCTGAATGACAACGAGTGGTCGATTGATCGCAATGTCGGGGCTATTGCCAACTACTTCCACCGTATCGTCACCAACGAGCACTACAAGCATCTGCACGACTCGGCAGCCCGGCTTCTGCAGCGGTTGGGTGGCAAGGCCGTTCGTAACGTGGCGCGCAAGGCGGAAGAGGCTGCCAAAGGCCTGCTCTGGCCCTCCATGATCTTCGAGGAATTTGGGCTCACCTATTACGGGCCCATCGACGGCCACAATCTTCCGCTGCTCATTGAAACGCTGGAGTTTTTGAAGCGCGAAGACAAGCCGGTTCTGCTGCATGTGCTTACGCAAAAGGGCAAGGGATTCCAGCCTGCTCTCGACAAGCAGAAGAAGTTCCACGGTCTGGGACCGTATGACCCGGAGACCGGGGAGACCAAACCTGCTGGTCAGGTGACCTACTCGGAAGTCTTTGCCCAGACTCTGGTCGAGCTTGCCAACGAGGATGAGCGCGTGGTGGCCATCACGGCAGCCATGCCCAACGGTACCGGACTCGATCTCTTTCGCCCCCATCATCCCAAACGCTACTTCGATGTTGGCATCGCCGAGGAGCATGCGGTCATTTTTGCTGCTGGTCTGGCAACGCAAGGCATGCGGCCGGTATGCGCCATCTATTCCACGTTCCTGCAGCGGGCCTTTGATCCTATCGTGCATGACGTCTGCCTGCAGAAACTTCCTGTGATCTTCTGCATGGATCGCGCCGGTCTGTCTGGCGATGATGGTCCCACGCATCACGGGCTGTTTGATATTGCCTATCTTCGCGGTATTCCTGAGATGGTCATCATGGCCCCAAGGAATGAAGACGAGCTGAGCGACATGATGAAGACAGCGCTCACGCTGGACGGACCGAGTGCCATTCGCTATCCGCGCGGCATAGTGGAGGGCAGCGGGCGCAAGGAAAAAGCGCAACTGCTCCCGGTGGGCAAGGCGGAGATTCTTCGCCCCGGCGATCCGCTCCATACCGACGTTGCCCTGTTTGCCATCGGTCCCATGGTCAACGTGGCAGAGGAAGCTGCGCGCAGGCTGGAGACGCTCGGCTTCGTCGTCGCGGTCATCAATGCACGGTTCGTCAAGCCGCTGGATACGGAAGTTATCCGAACCTACGCTGCTCAGGGTTGCGTGCTGGTTACGCTGGAAGATCATGTGAAAATGGGTGGATTTGGCGCAGCCGTGCTGGAGGCGCTCGATGCACTGCAGCTCCAGGTGCCGGTGATTCGAGTGGGATGGCCGGATCAGTTCATCGAACACGGCAAGGTGGATCAGCTGCGCAGCCGATACGGACTCAGTGTGGAGGCCGTGGTGGATCAGGTGCTTCCGCTGGCGACCGCCAGGCGCACAGCGCAGCAGCCGGAAACGG
>JAKBAG010000036.1 GCA_021809235.1 Acidobacteriota bacterium | reverse complement strand
GCTTCGTCCGTTGTAGAGCACACGCCGCGGATGGGACACATCCATCACCGACAGCATGTTGCTGACAGAAATCGTCTGGCCGCCATTGTTAACCGGCTGACCTTCCGGCGTCTGCTGGGCCTTTTCGACGGCCTTGGTCACGCGCTCCTGTTCCTTGTCCGCATCGTGTCCGCTTAACGGTTTGCCATTCTTCGCCACCACGCGGTCAATCTGGTGCCCGCGCACAAAAAACACCTCATCCTCTTCCGATTCGGTCTTTGTCACCTTTCCATGCCCGTCCAGGTACTGGTTCACCGTCAGCGAGCGGTAGGTATAGTTTTCACGAATCTTATCCAGTTCCTTCTGGTGCGTCACCACCTGCTGCATCAGCGTGCGCAGGTCGGGAATCGGCGCCTGCACTGTATTGTCTGCCGCACCGGCCGTTGCCACATGCGGGCCGTGCGTCTGGAGCTGCCCGGTTGCGGAACGTGCCCAGCCGAAGGCCAGCAGCGTCACTGTCAGCACGGCTGCAAGACTCCGCTGCCGACCCTGCCGCAGATCGCGACTCATGCCCTTGCCTCCCTTTGCCAGTCGCTCATCCTTCTGCTCCTCGCCGTCAGGCTACCACACCGTGACCCGCGTACAATGCAGGCAGCAGGAATGCTGTCCCGCCAAGGAGATCATGCAGGATGCGATTGTTGCTCAACTGGTTTCTCAGTGCTCTGGCCCTGCTCGTCGTCTCGCGCCTGGTGCGAGGATTTGAGATCGACTCCATCGGCACAGCCCTTGCCGTCGCGCTCGTCTTCGGGCTGCTAAACGCCACGCTTGGCCTGGTGCTCAAGCTGGTCACGCTGCCGCTCACCCTGCTCACGCTCGGCCTGTTTCTGCTCGTAGTCAACGCCGTCCTGCTCGAGCTGGCTGCATCCCTGGTGCAGGGCTTTCATCTGCGCAGCTTCTCGGCGGCCTTCTGGGGCGCAGGCGTCTTTGCCCTGCTGCAAATGGTGCTTCGCCTGCTGGCCGGCCGCGACTGAACCGGCAGCCGCCTGCCCGGTCCTGGCTCCCTACTGGGTCTTCTGGCTGCCGTCCGCACTTCCGGCGGCAGATTGGCTGGCAACCGTCTTCTTCTTCAGTGCTACCACTCGCCTGCCCGGCCTGCGGTGAGGCGGAGGCGGCACATGCAGCGGCTTCACGCTGGGCGGAGTCGTGGGCACGCGCATGGAACCGGCTGTTCCAAAGCTTCCAGCATCGCGGGCTCCCGCAGCGGGCACAGCGATTCCGGTATCCGCCTGCCTCCCGGATGATTGACCGGCTGCGCCACGCTGCGCAGCACCTGATCCACCGACCAAGTGTCTGGCAACCGGCCCGGCCGGCCGCACCGTCACGAGCACAGCCAGCAGCGCCGTACCCAGGACCGCAAAGCCCGTGCCCAGCGCCAGGCGCTGCCCCAGCCACCCGGACCTGCCCATGCGCCACCCGTGCCTGCCCGTCTGCCCGGCCTGAGCCATGCCATCTGCGCTCAGCCGCGCCAGCAGCCGCGTCTCCAAGCCCGGTCGTGGCTGGCCCAGCAACCGCAGCGTCTCGCTCTCCGGCCCATCCTGTCGCCAGCCGCTACCCGTCTTCTGCTCCGGTTCCCTGTTCATCGTGGACCTCGCTTATGCTCCAGCTTTTCGGCCAGCAGTTGTCTTGCCCGAAACAGCCGCGAGCGCACCGTCGACTCCGTCGTCCGCAACACCGCAGCAATCTCCACGCTGCTCAGCTCCTCCACGGCAGACAGCACCAGCACCTGCCGCTCCTTTTCCGGCAGCGTATCGATCGTGCGTGCTACAGCCGCATGCCGCTCGGCAACCATCGTACGCTCCTCGGCGCTCATCTCCTGCGCCACCAGAATTCGGGCAAAATCCGCTACATCCTCATGTTCCGGGCGACTCTTCCGGCGGCGTTTTCGGTCCAGCGCCAGGTTCCACACAATCCGGACCAGCCACACCCGCGCATCTCGGATCTCGCCCAGTTGCTCTCGTCGGCCAAGCACCCGCACAAAGGCTTCCTGTACCGCGTCCTCGGCATCAGCCGCATTCCGCAGCACCGAGTTCGCCACCCGATACATCGTCGCCGAGTAGGCCGACACCATCTCCTCTATCGTCCACTCGGCCGCCTGCATCTGCTCTCGTGCTTTCATCCTGTCCGGCATTCCCGGCAGGGCTGTTGCCATGCTGCTCATCATGCACTGGACGCAGCCCCGCGCGATTTCGCTCATAAACAGCAACAGCCCGCTTGTCGGCGGGCTGCGCTTCCCATTCCTGCCTGGTGGCAGAAATCAGTTCTGGGTCGGCAGTTTCTGGGCTGCAATCTCCGCAGCCGCACCGCCCTTGTCCTGGTCCTTGATCTTGGCCCAAAGTGCCCTGGCCTGATCCTTCTTGCCCTGTGCGTTATAGAGGTCCGCCAGCGCCAGTTCTGCGTTGTAATTTGGCACGGCCGTGGTTCCCTTGCCATTGCCCAGCTGCTGATACAGCGCAATCGCCTGCGCATCCCGGCCGGTCTGATGATACAGTCCTGCCAGCGCATAGTTGGCCAGGCTGCTCAGGTTGCCATTCCACGAGCCGGCTGCCTTCTGCAGCTCGCTCTCGGCTCCGGAGATATTCCCCAGATCCTGATCCGCCAGTCCCAGGAAATAATGCGCCTTGGCCGCCACGGGCAGCATCCCGTACTGGTCAATCACCTGCTGGAAAAGTTTAGCCGCAGCCCGCGCCCGATCCGCAGTGCTTGCGTAAGCTCCCGCCTGTGCCGGCGCGCCTGGTGGCAGCAGCGGAGAACTGTACACATCGATGCCCTGCCCCAGCAGCACCTTCGCCGCAACCGTACGCTGCGAATACAGAATGCCGGCCACAATTGCCAGCACAATCAAGACCACCGTGGGAATCGAATACCGCAGCAGTGCCGCGCGATGTTCGGTAATCCAGCCCACGCTCTCCTGCGTCGTCTGGACAAACTTGTCCTGCTTCAATGCGTGTCGTGTCTGTGAATCCACAATATCCTTCCACTGGAGCCGTTCGGCTCTCTCGTTAGCCTAACAGGACTGCGCCGCAGGGGTCGAGCACCCTGGCCCGCGCACCACTGGACATGAGGCCATCTCCACCTGCGGCAGCCTCCATCAACAGCGATGGGGCTGATCGCTCAGCCCCATTGCCGGTTGCTTTGTCCGGATGTGTTGCCTCCGGGTTAGAAGTTTACGTGCAGACCCATGTCGATGATGCGTGCGCTGCCAATGGTGCCCGTCACCGATCCGAAGGCAGAACCGCTTACCACCGTATTGCGTCCGGTTCCCGTTGCACTCAGCGCCGGCGATACATACAGCTGGTTGACGATGTTCTGGATCGTCGGGCTGTTCACGTTCGTGTTCACCGGTGCCGTCACCTGACCATAGTTCGCCGTTCCGCCCACAAACGCCTGACCAATCTGGGTCTGATCCTGGGGAATATCCAGGCTCGTCGTGTTGGTCACGTTGTAGACGTTGAACTCATACTGCGCAATGATGGACCGCCGGATATGGAAGTCCTTGCGCAGAGAGACATCGGCGCGCTTCTGGAAGGCCTGCCGGAAGATGTTCCGCTGGTTACCCGGAGCGTAATCCGTCTCGTAGAAGTCGCACGGCTCATTGTTCGAGCAGGAGGGAATACCCTTCTGCCCAGGCGCCAGATAATTGATCGCAATCTGGCTCGGATCAATCGCCGGGATGTAGTTGGCTCCCTGCCGGAAGGCACCGCTGTGGCCCGTCAGCGCACTGCGCGGGTTCGACGGATTCTTGATGCCCAGAATCGGGTTCAGCAGGTTCGGGAAGTTGCCATAGTACAGGCTGGCCACCGCACCGTAGAACTCGTAAAGGCTGTACGGCTCGCCGCTCTGCAGCGTCGTAATGCCGGAAAGCCTCCAGTCGTTGACCACGTAGGAAAGCCATCCATGTCCCTTCACCGGGTTCGGCAGCTCGAACAGATAGTTCATTGTGAACACGTTCGTACGGTCGAAGTCCGACAGTGCATAGGAGCTGCGCAGGTTGTTCGGATTGTTGCCCGTGAAGAACAGACCGATGTCGCTCTGCTCGTCATGCGCACGGCTGAAGGTGTAGCTGATGCCGGCCTGGAAGTGGTGCGAAAGCCGCTTCTCCAGGTGCGTCTCCAGCCCGTCGTAGGCCGAGGTTCCAGCCGCCTTGAACAGGGCCGCATTCGGACTGTAGCCGATGTATGGCGTACGGAAATCGACGTTACCGCCGTCATATCCATCCCACGGCTCGGTTGAAATCGGGGCCAGGTCGCCATAGGCGTCCACCGGCGGCGCCGAGGCATTCAGCACCTCGTAGCCATAGCTGTAGTGCTCGCCGTTGACCGGGTTGGACTGCGTGGCAATCTGCGGCTGGTTGAAGGGAATCGGGATCACACCGTGGAAGCCGCGATTGCCCGTGTAGCCAATGGAGAAGGCCACATCCGGCGTTGCCTGCCACTGGAACTTCAGCGAGAAGTTCGTCGTGTACGGCAGTTTGTTATCCCGCGCATAGGCGCCAAACATGAACGGTGATACGCAGCCGCTGCCAAACGTCGCCTCGTTGTTCACGCCGCCGCAGTTTTGCAGATTCGAGTTCAGAATCTGCTGCAGCTGCGTGTTGAAGAACTGCGGATTCGCATTGGGCGGGGTAATGGTCACGCCCTGCAGCGGATTCTCGAAGGTGCCGCTGCCGGTGTAGTAGTTGGAAAGCGGTGGCGCTTCCGTCACGCCGAACGGTCCGCCGATCGAGCCGCCTGCAGGCTGCGACAGGTAGCTGAACAGCTCGCCGCGGTCGTAGTAAATTCCCGCGCCGCCGGAGATCACGATCTTCCCATCATCCCGCTTCGGCGACCACGCAAAGCCAACGCGCGGGGAGATGCCCCACTGCCGGCCCGTTTGCGTCGAGTTGCTCACGCCCGCCGTCGGGTAGTACTTGTTGTTGCCGGCCACAATAAATCCGGCATCATGCACCGTGAAGCCCGAGCTGGTACCGGAAGCCGTCGAGCCATCGGTCACCGTGCTCCCGCTTACGTTGTAGCGCGTCGGATCAAAGTTGAAGATGTTGCCATACTTCTCCGTCATCGCACCGTGATAGTCGTAGCGCACGCCAGCCGTCAGGCTCAGGTTCCCGGATACCTGGAACTTGTCCTGCACATAGGCATCGCCCTCGTTCGTGCGGTAGTAGCGGTTGGCCAGGTTCTGCCCTTGTGCGCTGATCGAGTCAAAGTAATTCGACTTCGACACCGTGCCTGCCAGCAGTTGCGGGAAGTTCTTCGTCGTCAGCTGCCCCATGCCGCTGCGCAGGTTGCGGATGTTCAGCTGCGTGTAGCTGTAGCCGCCACCCACAATCAGCGTATGACGGCCAATCGTGTAGATCAGGCTTGAGGATGGATTCAGGCGATTCTGGAAGTAGCCGTCATCCACAAACGCACTGTTCGGTCCGGTGGAAATCGAGGACTGCGAGTTGTTGACAGCAAACTTCTGGAAGGACATGCCAGGCAGTCCCGTCGTCTGCGGGAAGCCAATGCCAAACGTCGGGCCATTGCCGCTCGACACCTGCTGGTTGAAGTTGCTGTAAACCTTGATGCGGGCAAAACCCAGCGTCTGCACCCAGTTCATCCGCTGACCGATCGTGATATTGTTCGTCAGCGCAGCCACCTGCGAGCCAGAATCTTCCTTCTCCGGGAATCCGCCCGTGTTGGAAACTCCGTACGGCGTGTTGTACGGATCCTCCTGCCAGTAGTACTTGGCGGAAAGCTGATCGTTGGGGTTGATGTTGTAGTCCAGTGCCGCCGTCGCCTGCTTGGAGTTGAAAAGCGTGCTGCCAATCAGCGTCACGTTCGGGGTGAAGGTCGAGACCAGGTTCGGATCCGGATTCTGCACGGATGGAATCATGTACTGCCCGTTCGGCAGCTTGGCATTGAACAGCGCAGCCACGATCGGGTCCACCGTCACCGAAGAAACCGTGCTCTGCCCACTGGCCGTGTAGTAGGAGTTCAGTGCCGCCAGCAAACCGGTATTCGATCGGTCATCGGTCAGTCCGTACGGCACCAGCAACTGCGACAGACCCGTCGACTGGTCCGCCGTGTGCATCTGCTGGTAGCCCACAAAGAAGAAGAGGCGGTTGCGGAAGATTGGTCCGCCGAGCGTGCCGCCAATGTAATCCTTGTGCAGCTGCGGATTCACAATCGACGACGGAAACGACTGCGGCGAAATCAGGTTGGCCTGCTTGAAGAAGAACGGGGCCGCATTCATCGCGTTCGTCGCACGCGTGCCCCACAGCGAACCGTGGAAGCTGTTCGTGCCGGTCTGCGTGTTGGCGTCAATCTGCGCGCCGCTCGTCGCACCCTGCTGCGAGTCATACTGCGAGGTGTTCACGCGCAATTCCTGCAGAAAGTCCGGCGGAGGCGTCGGCATACCGTTGCCGTTCGAGCCGTATACGGAGGCTCCGTTCTGAATTGCGCCGCCGACCGTCGCGCCCTGGCCAATGTTGAAGTTGTATCGCTGCGAGGCATCCTGGCTGGAGCTTTTGCCGTTGAACAGGTTCGTCACGTCCACACCATCCACCTGGAAGGTGTTCGACGTATCGCGCTGACCGTTCGCCCAGATCGGCTGGTTGCCCAATCCCGCATTCGCGCCAATGCCGCTCAGGAACTCCGCGCTCACACCCGGCGAAAGCACGGCCAGCTGCGTAAAGCTGCCCGTCGCCAGCGGCGTTGCTTCAATCTGCGCCTTGTCCATGGTGTAACCGTTGGTCGGGTCCGTGGCGTTCAGCATCGGGTTGGCCGTCACCGACACTACCTCGGTCGCCTTGCCCAGCTGCAGCGCAGGATTGACGGTCGTGGCACCCGCCTCCTGGACACGAATCTGCTCCTGAATCATCTTCTCGAAGCCTTCGTGCTCCACCGTCATCCGGTAGATGCCCACAGGAATGTTCAGAATCTGGTAGAAGCCATTGTTCTGGCTCTTCACGGTACGCGTCACGCTGGTGTTCACGTTGGTCACCGTAATCGTGGCGCCGCCCACTGCGGCTCCGCTCGGGTCCTGCACCGTTCCATTGATAGCGCCCAGGGTCGTCTGCGCCATCGCAGAAACGCCTCCCAGCACCAGCAACACGCACAGTACAGCCGCAAATCTGCGCAACTTCACACGGAAATTCGCTGTCATAGTCTCCTCATGAACTGCAATCCAAATCGAAAGAACGAAAAAGGGGAGGGGCGGACATCAAAGGCGCATGCACTGCGCTCGTTTCAGGTTTCCCATTCGAGGTTTCCTACCCGGCTGCCCAACGTAGAATCGACTGATTCAAAGATAGTTTTCCCATATGCAAGGATGATGAATATCCGGAGAATTTCACCCTTGCGCCTCAGTCTTGGGGCAGAGTTCTGCTGGTTGTTACCTTGATTGTAATGCGAGTCTGGCCGGGTGCATAGCCCCTTTTCCCGCTCTGCGAAACGCTGGCCAGACCTGCCCCTTACCAGCCCAGAATGTAGGCAAACACCAGCGGAGCCACAATCGTCGCATCCGACTCGATGATGAACTTCGGGGTATCGATTCCCAGCTTGCCCCAGGTAATCTTCTCGTTCGGCACCGCGCCCGAGTATGAACCATAGCTCGTCGTCGAGTCCGATATCTGGCAGAAATACGCCCACAGCGGCACATGCTCCCGCTGCAGATCCTGGTGCAGCATCGGCACCACGCAGATCGGAAAGTCGCCTGCAATCCCGCCGGCAATCTGGAAAAACCCAAGCGGCGTCTCCGCCGTCGTCTTCGTATAAAACTCCGCCAGTTCCATCATGTACTCAATACCGGTACGTACCGTATGCACGTTCTTCACATCGCCACTGATGCAGTGCCCGGCATACATATTGCCCAGCGTCGAGTCCTCCCAGCCCGGCACGAACATGGGCAGATTCCGCTCCGCTGCCGCCAGCAGCCAGCTATTTTTCGGATCAATCTGATACGAGTCCTTCAACTCCCCGCTCAACAGAATCCGATACATGAACTGATGCGGAAACAGCCGTTCGCCTGCCGCATCGGCGCGCATCCACTCCTTCAGCACCACGGCCTCAATCCGCCGCATCGCCTCCATTTCCGGAATGCATGTGTCCGTCACCCGGTTCATGTGCCGCTCCAGCAGCTTCTGCTCATCGTCCGGGGTCAGGTCGCGATAGTTCGGCACGCGCTCATAAAAGTCATGCGCCACCAGGTTAAAGACATCCTCTTCCAGATTCGCGCCCGTGCAGGTGATTGCATGCACCTTCCCCTGCCGGATCATCTCCGCCAGCGACAGTCCCAGCTCCGCCGTGCTCATCGCTCCGCCCATCGTCAGGAACATCTTTCCGCCCGACTCCAGCAGCTTCACATACCCCTCGGCCGCATCGATCAGCGACGCCGCATTGAAATGACGATAGTGATGCTTCAAAAACTTTTTGATCGACACAGTCTCTCCCCCAAATGGACTCGTTTTCCCTATTATCCCAGAATCCCAATCCACACTCTGAGACACCCACCCAAACCCCGCCCATCCCACACCCACAACCAACCGGAGCGTTACTCCGATGCAAACGCTATCCAAAAGGCGTGGCCAGAGCAGCGCGTTCGCTGCAGGGCATGCCTAGCGGCGGGGGACGACAAGGCGGCTGGCATAGAGCAGGCGGATGATGCGGAAGCGGTGGCCGCGGAACGGCTCCAGCAGTTCCAGCATTCGTTCGTCGCTGCCTGGAATCTCCCCGGCCAGAGCGTAGCAGACCAGATGCGGCAGGTGCAGGTCGCCCGGTATGGCCGCATCGCAATCCCCGGCGCCGTAGCCCAGAATCGACTCCACCGTCCACGGGCCAATCCCTGGCAGCCGTTGCAGCTCCTCGCGCATTGCGGCAAAGCTCATCTCTGTGCGCAGCGGACGAAACCGCCACTCTCGCGCCAGTCGCCGCAGCGTGCCGGTGCGCTGCGCATCCACGTCCAGCGCGCGCAGGGCAAACTCCGGAATCGCAGCCAGTGCTGCTGCGTCAGGAAACGTCCGCAGTCCCAGCGGAGCCAGCGCGCCCCACTGCGCCACCATCCGGCTCCAGGTCCGCATCGCATCCACGGTGCGAATGCGCTGCTGCAGGACGACGGAGCAGGCTATATCCCAAAGCCATGGGATCCGCAGCAGCCGCAATCCCGGCAGGCTCCGATGCAGCCGCTCCACGCCGCTGTCTACAGTCCGGAACTGCTCGTAATCATCCTCCTGCGCCAGACAGGCCATCGTCTCGGCCAGCAGCGCGTCAGCGGCCGGGCCCAGAGCTGTCACCCGCAGCACTTCCGGCTCGTCCGGCTCTCGCTGGAAGCTCAGAGCCATGGGCACACCACGATAGACAAAGGCCTTGCAGAACGCATCCCGGCTCAGCCGCGCCGTCGGATCATGCGGTCCCAGCCGCTGCAGGGAAAACGTCCGCCCGAAGTCCACCGGTCCCAGCCGCACCCGGGCACTGCAGTCCGGTCCGGCGGCCATCGGCTCGCTGCCGTTCATGGTGTCGCGGCTCCCTGCGCTGCGCCGCGGACTGCTTTGCTGCCGCCAGCCTGCGCCATCTCCGCTTCAAGCCAGTCGCGCAGCCCGGCTACTGCCATTCCCACAAAGATCGCCGAAAGCACCGCTGTCACGTACGCATGCTTCCAGGCATACTCGCCGATGTAGGTCAGATCCACGGCAATCCACAGTGCCCAGTTTTCAAGCAACTGCTGCGCCTCCCAAACCGTACCCACCAGACTGAAGGCTGTCAGCGCCGCATCCAGCCAAGGCAGCGAGGCATCCGTCCACTGCCGCATCGCCAGGGCCAGCACCACCGTTCCCGCAGCCCCAGCCAGCAGGCTCAGCAGCAGCGCGCTGCGGCGCATCCTGCGCACCCGCAGCGTGCCTTCCGCCTGTACTCCGCGCGCCCACTGCCACCATCCATACACGCCGCATACCGCAAATACCCCCTGCAGCAGCATGTCCGAGTACAGATGAATCTCGCGAAAGAACTCGCCGTACAACAGGCTTGCCAGAATCGTGACCGGCCATGCAGACACGCGCCGCCGCATCGACAGCCACACGCTGCCAATGCTGAGCAGCGCCGAAACCAGCTCCAACGGTGACAACCCCAGCCAGCTCATCGCACCGCCTCCGTTACGCGCCCGGTAGCACCTGCGGCCCACTGCCGCATCCACGTCATCAGCCGCTGCCCGGCCGCCGTGGAAAACCACGCGCAATGGCCTGCACAGTACTCCTCCCAGGCCACCTGCGCACGAGCGGCATCGCCCAGTACACGCAGGAAATACTCCGCCTCTGACAGCGCAAACTCGCAATGCACCACGGGCAGCATCTCTGCAATCGCGCTTCGCTCCCGCGCCGTCAGTGGTATCTGCGCTTCATATCCGGCAAGCAACGCCGCCGCCTGTGCCAGATCGGCCTCCACGCCACCGCGCAGCCCCAGCCAGTCCACCACGCTGCGCTCCAGCGCAGTGGCCACATCATGCGCTGCGCATGTCCGGTCCGCCAGTCCCCAATCAATCACCGCCGTCACTTGCGCATCTGCCTGTTTGCCAGACCACATCAGGTTCGACCCGTGCCAGTCGTTATGCGTCCACAACGGCTGCAACGCCGCGCCCGCCGCCAGCAAACCCTCCCCATGCAGCCGCTCCCACTGCGGCCGGATCCACCGCCGCAGTACAGACTCCACCGCCAGGTCCCCGCGCTGCCGCCGCAGCCATGCCTCCAGCTGCGGCCGCGTCTTCAGATACGCCTCCATCGCCGACTCCAGATCCACGGCCGGAATCAGCGTATAGCTCGTCACCAGCGGAGTCTTCCTGCGCGCAGCCGCCGTATACCCTCGCGAGGCTGCATGCAGCCGGCCCAGCGCTGCACCCGCTTCCCGCGCATGCTCCACGCAAAGATACGACGTCCAGGAGACCGCCTGCGCATACACATCTTCCCCTGGCGCGACCGGAAATACCTCGCACGTCCAGACCTGTCCTGTTTCGCCTGTACACTCCTTCACAGAGCTTCCGTCGTGCATCCGCAGCGGAGCCGCCACCGGTGCACCGGCTGCGGCCAGCCACTCCGCAAACCCGTGTTCCTCGCGCAGGCTATCCACACTGCGCACTGCGCGCGCATGGCGCTTCACCACCACCGTTCTGCCCGTGCAACGTACCCGCGCCGCAGCGGAGAACGGCCGCGGGCTTACGCTCTCCAGCTCGACCGCGCGGCCCGTACCTTCCACTTCGCGCAGCAGCGCATCGGCCTCGGCCAGCGTCCACGCCGGCCAGTCGGCATCCGTCCATCCGCCGTCCAGCCCATGCATTCGGTGTTCGGCTGTATGCGATGCTTCTTCGGCCATCACTCTCCGTCCGGGCGCTTGTACGGCTTGTGCAGATAGAGCCGCGCCTCGTTCAAAGCGCCCTGCGTATTGTCATTCGTCTGGATCGCCTGCCGATACTCATTCACGGCGCGCTCCCGCTGTCCTGTCACGTCAAAGATCTTTCCCAGTTGAATATGACTCCAGACCTCGGTCCACGCCGGATCATCATCGCCGCGCAGCGCATCCCGAAACGCATCCGCGCTGGCCTGATAATTCTTCTCCGTAAACAGCGTTGCCCCGATCCGATAGCTCACCAGCGAGCTTTGCGGATTGTACTGCAGCGCCTTCTGATACTCGCCCAGCGCTCCATTCAAATCTCCCTGCGCTGCCAGTTGCTGCCCGCGCAGAATCCCTGCCCGCACCTGCAGCTCCGGCGTATTCTTCAGCACCCAGTTGTCCGGATCAATCGTAATCAGCCGTGGCCGTCCAAACGTATCCACCACATAGTGCGTCTCGGTGCCCACCACATCAATCCGCTGCCGCACCGTCTTTCCATCCGTCTCGATCTGCAGTTCCACTGGCATGTTGAACAGGTCCAGGTCCTGATCAATCTGTCCGATCGTGCGAAATCCCTTGCCATTTCCCAGCCGATACACCGCATACTTGTCGGAAAACTTTGGCTCGCCGGTCCCATCAATCCACTGCGAGAAAAACGGCGTCAGATTCTTCTGGCTCACCTGCTCGGCCACCTTTTCAAACTCCGCTGCGCGCACGGGCCGGTCTGTGTACTGACTCAAGAATCCGCGCAGAATCTGCAGGAACGTTGCATCGCCCACTTCCCACCGCAGCATATGGAAGACCATCGCTCCTTTTTCCAGCGTCATCGACTGGAACTGCGGTGCAAACGCATCCAGCCTGCCTGCCGATGACAGCGGCGTCGTGTCATAGGCGATCGCACCGGCTGCAATGTCGGTCGCTGCATGCTCCAGTGCCGTCCGTCCTCCCTCGTCCTCGACATACATCAGTTCTGCATACCGCGCCATCCCGTTCGTGATCCACGCGTCGTTGCGGGTTGCCGGACTCACCTCCGAGCCCCACCACGCATGCGCCAGCGTATTGGCCAGCAATCTCCGTCCGGGCGCATCATTCAAATGCGCTCCCATTACGAGCGCCATCTCCGGAGCCCAGAAGGCAGGCAGTGTGTCATTCGGCAGCTCTACCACCTGCATCCGCCCCGACTCAGCCTCGCCAAATCGGCCCGAAAAAAAATCCATTGCGCGTGCCGCCGTCTCAGCCACTGCAGCAGCCTCACCACTGTGCGCTGCCGTTACATACGCCTTCACATTCGCCGCCACATTCGCCGTTGCAGCGGGCGCAAACCGTCCTGCCACCACCGTCCCAGGAAACCCAGGCTTCGTCCACACAAAGTCGTACTCGGTGCCCGGCCGTCCATCCGCCAGAGCGCTCTGCTTCTCGCCTGCAGCTCCGCTGCCAATCACCCGCTCACCCTGGGGCACCCGCACATGCAACTCCATCGTGAACCGATCCGTCAGATATCCGCTCATCGGAAACCACCGCGCCGGATACAGCAGATACGTGATCGGATCTCCGATCGCCGCCAGCTTCAGCCCCTCTACCGGGCCATCCTCATTGCCTGTGATCCGACCCGCATATACAAACGTCCAGTGCATCGGCCGTCCATCCATCGGTGCCGCAGGTACAATCCGCACCCCGCCGCCGCTGATCCTCTCCCCGGTCAGCACATGCCCTGCATCATCTGTAATGCGCGTGATCTTCAGCGCAGGATGCAGCTCAAACCGCACAGACTCCGCATCCTCAGGAGCTGTGAACGTCACCACCGCCGTCGCCGTCATCGCATGCGCCGCCGGGTCCAGTTCCACGTCCATTCGATACGCCTGCACGTTCAGCCCGCGGCTCCGCACTCCGGTCGTCGCATCGCCGCCCACATCCTGCCCAGGAGTCAGTCCCGGATCCCGTCCAAAGCCTGGCCTCATCGCATGCCCGGCCGTGGACGGCGCAAGCAACCCTCCCAGCAGCAAACCGACCGCCATCCACCGCCTACCCTGTGCGCAAAGCCTCATGCTCCCATCCAACCTTCCGCTTCCACTCTTCCCCGTATCCTTGCGCTTCCCCTTACATTGACTCCCGTCACACCCTTCGCAGCGCCATATCTCCATTCCTCTGTCATTCGCGATGGGAATATGCTTCATTCTTGCCATGCGTCTGCCACACATCCCAATAGAAGCCTCGCAAACGCCGCTGCCCTCTGCATAGGGCGCGTCCGCAGATGCGCTGCAGGATGCGTTCCCTCTACTTATGCTAAGGTTTGGGCGACTGCTGCTGCCACTCGTTCCATGCTGCTGCCGTCGGAATTTCCATCGCGGCGCAATTTCCCTGCCACTTCTTTCAACTCCCGCATCATGCCTGTGCGTTGCGGCCCGTCTTCCAGCAACGGCTGCAGGGCTGCCGTCACGGCTGAGGCAGAGAACGCATCCTGGATCAGTTCCGGCACCACGCGCCGGTCCGCCACCAGATTCACCATCGCCACATGCGGCACCTTCACCACGCGCTGTGCAATCGCATACGTCAGCCGCGAGACCCGGTATACCACCACAAACGGATTCCCGATCAATGCTGCCTCCACCGTCGCCGTGCCGCTGGCCACCACGCTGGCCCGCGCGTGATGCAGCGTACCGCGCGCATCGTCGACCAGATGCACCCGTCCGGCCAGCCCTGCCTGCTGAACCAGGGTTCGGGCCTGCTCCGCCGCTCCGGCTGAAAGCGTTGACGCCAGAGGCAGCACAAACTCCGCATCAGCCAGCATTGTCGCTGCACGCAGCATCTCCGGCAGGTTCATCCGGATCTCGCGCTCCCGGCTCCCGGGCAGCAGCCCAATCCAGCGTCTTCCTGCATTCAGCCCGTACTGCGCGGCAAACTCTTCGCGACTGACGGTCGGCAATGGCAGCTCCGCCAGCGGATGCCCCACAAACTCCGCCTTCACTCCGCGCTGCCGGTAGTACTCCTCTTCAAACGGAAAGATCACCAGCATCTGATCCACAAACCGCTTCACCCGATGGATGCGCCGCTTTTTCCACGCCCACAGTTGCGGACTCACAAAGAAGATCACCGGCACACCCACTGCATGCAGCGCCTCGGCCAGCTTCAGATTCACATCCGGAAAATCAATCAGCACCGCCGCCGCAGGCCGACGCTCGCGGATTGCCTGCTTCAGGCGGCGATACTCACGATAGATGCGCGGAAGATGCCGGATCACCTCCGTGATCCCCATCACGGCCACATCTTCGCTGCGCACTACACGCTCAAATCCAAGCGCCGCCATGCGCGCGCCGCCCATGCCAAAAAATCGCGCTGCAGGAACTCTTCGCCGCAGTTCCTCCATCAGCAGCACGCCGTAGTGCTCACCGCTTGCCTCACCGGCAGAGAGAAAAATCCACGGCTCTGAATTTTCCGGCTCGCTCATCCGACTCCTGTTCCGCCGCTCAGTGCGCCAGCGCCGCAGCGCCGGAATCCAGACCACCGTCCAGCCCTGTCGGCAGCTCCGCGCCAGCATTTCCGCCCGGCTGCTCCTGGTCCCGATACTGGAGCTGATACAGCTTGTAATAGATGCCGCGCAAGGCCAGCAGCTCCTGATGGCTACCCTTCTCGCGCAGTTGTCCCTTGTGCATCACCAGAATCGCGTCCGCCCGCTGCACCGTTGACAGCCGGTGAGCAATCAGCACTGACGTGCGCCCGGCAATCATCTTTTCCAGCGCCATACGGATCCGCAGCTCCGTATCCGTATCCACGCTTGAGGTCGCCTCATCCAGAATCAGAATCTTCGGATCAAATGCCAGTGCGCGGGCAAAGTTCACCAGCTGCTTCTGCCCGGTCGATAGCGAATTTCCCCGCTCCAGCACCGGCTCATCAAACTGCTTCGGCAGACTCTCCACAAACTCCAGCACATTCACATCCCGCGCCGCCTGCCGCATTCGCTCGTCGCTGATCTCCTCGGCGCCCAGCCGGATATTCTCCGCAATCGTTCCCGTAAACAAATACGGATCCTGCAGCACCACCGCAAAGTGCTGCCGCAACTGCTCCAGATTCTGCTCCCGCACATCCACGCCATCAATCAGAATTGCTCCGCGCGTCACGTCATAGAAGCGCATCATCAGGCTCGTCAGTGTCGTCTTTCCCGCGCCGGTGTGGCCTACAATCGCCACCGTCTCGCCCGGCTCCACCACAAACGAAACATCCTTCAGAATCCACTCGATATCGCTCCGCGAAGACAGCTCAGCCTCCGTTGCGGCAGCCACCCAGGCGCGCTCCTCATCGTTCATCTCCTGATAGGTGAACCACACGTGCCGAAACTCGATCCGGTTCGATCCGTCGCCGACCTGCGTCACCTGCGGCGACTCAATCTGCGTCGGCGTGTCCAGAAGCTTGAAGATTCGCTCGCAGGCCGTCATTGCCGCCTGCAGAATATTGAACTTTTCGCTCAGGTCCTGGATCGGGCGGAAGAACCGCTGCGCATATTGGATAAACGCGCTGATGATACCGATCGTAATCGTCCCCCCGATCACGCCCACGCCACCACGCCACACAATCATCGCAATCGCAATCGACGACAGAATCTCCACGGCCGGGTAATACAGCGCATAGGCAAAGATCGTGTCCTTGAAGGCGACCATGTGCTGGCGATTCACCGCCTCAAAGTCCTCATATGCGCGCTGCTCGCGGTTGAATAACTGCACCACGCTCATCCCGCTCACATGCTCCTGCGTAAACGAGTTGATTCGCGCAATGGCCGTCCGCACCCGCCGATAGCTGGCCCGCACTGAGATACGGAACAGGTTCGTTGCCAGCACTATCAGCGGCAGCACCGCAAACGTCAGCAACGCCAGTCGCCAGTTCATCGCCAGCATCGCCACCACCATGATCGTCAGTGCAAACACATCATCAATCATGGCCAGCACACCGGATGTGAACATGTCATTGATCGCGTCCACATCCGACGTAAGCCGTGTTACCAGCCGCCCCACCGCATTCGTGTCAAAGAACGCGACATGCATCCGTTGCATATGGCGGAAGATCTCACGGCGCAGGTCAAACATCACCTTCTGCCCCGTCCACTGCATCAGATAGGTCTGCGTGAACTCAAACACATAGGCCACCAGAAGCACCGCCAGATACAGCAGCGCCAACTGCCCCACGCCCACCCGCGCATCACTGCTCAGTTGCCGGGAAAGCCATCCGGTGCCCACATGCGCCTCGCGCGTCATGTAGCGGTCCAGCGCTACCTTCACCAGATACGGCCCTGCCGCATCCGTGGCCGCACGCAAGGACACCGCCACCACACTGACCGCTGCCTGAACACGATACGGCTTCAGATACCCCGCCAGGCGGAGCATCAGGCGCGCGTCATACGCCTTGCCGGTAATCTCGTCGTCGGTCTTCACGCGCGGCTTGGAGGTAGCTTCGCTGTTGGGTCCAGGCTGCTCCTCTGCGCGCGCTTTGCCCTGTTCCTCTGCCATGCCTGCCGTCTCGCTTCCCGCCTTGGCGCTATTCCCTGCCCACGTTGTTCTCCGGCAAGCGACGCTGTCAGCCTTTGGAGTGTTCTTCAACCTGCTCCGTCTACCGCGTTTGCCCTCGCAAGACCCACCATGGACCTATCCTACTGATTGTATCCGCTGCTCTGCATCGCCTGCCGTTGCACCCGCTGCCAGAAACGGGAGAATCGCCGCAAATCCAGCTCGCCCAGCTCCTTTGTCCCGCCGCAGAAGCGCGGCTCGCGCAGCCATCCTACGGGCACGCCCCGCATCTGCACCACCGTCTCGGCAGTCTCTTGTGCCACCACCCCATCGGCTCCCAGCCGCGTACTCAACCCGCGCAGCAGCTCCGCCAAACCACCCCGCCCGGCGCGCACAATCCACATCCGCTCCGGCATCTCCCGCAAACACTCCGCCACAAATGCCAGCCGCTTCGCACTCACC
>JAKBAG010000035.1 GCA_021809235.1 Acidobacteriota bacterium | reverse complement strand
GCCAGTGAGCTGAGCCTGCTGGGGCTGCTGGTCGGCTCAACACTGATTGCCGCCATGCTTGTGGCCGGATGGTTGAGAAATCGACGATAAAAGACGATCCGGCACGCAACTTCCCTGTCCGGAAATTCGTCAGAAAAGAGTATGGAAGGATATGTCGGTTTGAGGTATCCTTTGGCATCGGTGGCAGAAGGCTACTCAGCGAGTTGAATCATGCGCAATGCAAACTCCATCCCGTTTGAAGACGAAGCCAGGCTGATTCCCGTCTGGTCGATGATCGCGGCTGGCGTGGTGTTTCTGCTGGTGGAGCATTATTTCTGGTTTGTGCTCCCGGCGCATCGGCATCACCCCGGCCCACCGATTCCCCTGCGCACCTACTTCAATCTTTCCTGGGGACTGCTGGCTGCGGTCTACTGCCTGATGGTGGGCTACGTGAGCAAGGATGCTCCTCGACGGGCAATGGATGCGCGATTCTGGATTCTGGTCTGCCTGGTCCTGCCGGGCGGAATCGGCACTGTGATCTACTTCCTGCTGCGGCTGCCGTTGACGGCAAGCTGCCCGGCCTGCGGTACCCATATCCAAAGTGATTTTCACTTTTGCCCCCAGTGTGCCTGGCAGGTGACGGCAAGCTGTGGAAACTGTCATCGAACGGTGCTGGCCACCGACCAGTACTGTACCCGCTGCGGCCATGAACTGGCCCGGGACCATATGCCAGCGCGGCTGCGCATGGTGGTGGACTGATTTCGGTACCGCATGAGTCTTCGTCTCCAGACTCGGGCTGCAACAACTTCCCTGCAACCTAGCCCCAATCAGCCGAATCCCATATCCATGGTCTCGCCCCTGAGTGATGCTCCGTCTTCCGTTGTTGCAACACCGCTGCGTGCGATGATTCTGGACGATGAACAGCTGGCACGGGAAGAGTTGCGTTATCTGCTGGAGTCCACCGGCGGCGTGCAGGTGATCGACGAGGCATCCAACGGAATTGAGGGATTAGACAAGATTGTCCAACATCAGCCAGATCTGCTGTTTCTGGATGTACAGATGCCGGGGCTGGACGGTTTTGCTCTGATTCGTCACCTGATTGAGCACGCCCGATTGCCGCAGTTGCCGCAGATCATCTTTGCCACCGCCTTCGATCAGTATGCAGTGCGGGCCTTCGACGTGAATGCAGTGGATTACCTGCTGAAGCCGTTTGATCCGCAACGGATTGCCCAGGCGCTGGAAAAAGCACGGGCGCGGATAGCAGAACAGCGAACGGACGACAGTACGCACAAACCGGAGATGACCGCTCTCCTGGAGTTGCTGGAACGGCACCGCTCCGCGCCCACGCCGCGGACCAGCAAGCTGATTGTGCAGGTACAGAATCGCCTGCTGCTGGTGGACCAGTCGGAGATCTGCTTTGCATCAATCGACGAGGGAGCGATCCGGGTGGTGACACCGACGCTCGAAGGGCAATCCAAGTGCCGAACGCTGGAGGATCTGCTGGAGCTGCTGGACACGCAACAGTTCTGGCGTGCGCATCGTGGATTTGTGGTGAACATTAACCATATCCGGGAGGTGGTGCCGTGGTTCAAGTCCAGCTATCAGTTACGCATGAACGACCGCGCCCGGACGGAAATTCCTGTCAGCCGCGCACAAACGCGAAGGCTGCGCGATCTTTTCCGTTTGTGATGTAATTCACGACGGGCTCCGCCTCGCCACCAGCGAATATCCTTGCAAGTAGCCCGGAAAGGGTGAAAACGGTTAGGCTATCGAAAGAGGCACCCAGACCATGAAGCTGCTGGATTATCTGGCGAATGGATTTATTGACACCTTTGGCATCACGCGCCCGGATGCCAACGAGAAGAGTACAGCCGCACGCGTCATCGTGCTGATGATTCTGGGAGTTGTGGTCTTTGTGGCGGCCATTTTTGGCATCGTGGTTCTCGTGATCAGCCGCTGATGCACCGATCAATACAAGCCTTTGAGTACGCGAAGTCCGGTGGAGGCTGCCTGCTCGTGTGCATGGTAGCTGGACCGAACCAGCGGGCCGGACTCCACATGGCGGAAGCCCATGGCCAGCGCCTCTTTGCGAAGGTCGGCAAACTCCGCAGGAGTATAGATGCGAGTCATTGGAAGATGATCCCGCGAGGGGCGCAGGTACTGGCCGATGGTCAGGATGTCGCAGCCAACCTCGGCAAGATCACGAAAGACCTGCAGTAGCTCATTCGTTTGCTCTCCCAGACCCACCATGACGCCGGATTTGGTGATCCCCGCTGGATTCACTTCCTTGGCGTATTGGAGTAGACGCAGTGTGCGCTCATAGCGGGCGCCGGAGCGAACCACGCGATACAGCCGGGGGACAGACTCCGTATTGTGATTGAGCACCTCGGGACGGGCCTCGACAACGATTCGGATCGCATCTTCATTGCCCTGAAAGTCGGGGATCAGAACCTCTACCTGGCAGCCGGGTGCCGCGCGGCGAATCTCTTCAATGACCATGGCGAAGATGCGGGCCCCGCCCAGCAGATCATCATCGCGGTTGACGCTGGTGATGACGGCGTGCTGCAGGCCCAGGGTTCCCACGGCCTCGGCAACGCGACGCGGCTCATCCCAGTCCAGCGGCTCTGGTCGGCCCTTGGGAACGGCGCAGAAACCACAGCGGCGGGTGCAGAGGTTGCCCAGCATCATGAAGGTGGCTGTCTTGTGCTGCCAGCATTCCCCAATATTGGGGCAATGTGCACTTTCGCAGACGGTGTGCAGGTTCAGAGATCGGGCCAGACGCTTGAGGTTATGGTAATTCTCGCCCATCGGCGCAGGCGCACGCAGCCACTCCGGTTTAGGAGCAGCTGCACGGCGCGCCGGTTCAATCTGGACGAGTTCCATGGCTCCATTCTAGCCCGGAGCACCAGGAACAGGTTGCTAACGACCGGAAGTCAGTTGGACGCGATCGATGTATGCCTCCTGACTGGCCGCTTTCTATTTGCCCTCGAAGCCATCCGGGATCTTTGCCGGAAGCGTGGCCGGGCTGCTGAGTCCCTTCACGTAATGGTTGTACCAGGCCAGCCAACGCTCATACCGATCCACAATAAAGCTGGGACGGGTGAAGCCGTGGAACTGATCGGGATAGACGACCAGTTCGGTGGGAATGTGAAGCTCCTGAAGAGTCTGGTACATCTGCTCGCCACCGACGAGAGGAACATTGAAGTCGCGTGTTCCGCCCATGTACATGGTGGGCGTGTGAATACGCTTGTCGGCCTCAAGCAACGGGTAGCTGAGCTTGATGTAGAGGTCGCGGGCCTTCCAGGGGTCACCGAGTTCATAGTGATACTGGAGGATGTACTCATCGACGCCGAAGAATGAGAAGGGCATGGCCATTCCCGCTCCGCTGATGGCAGCCTTGAATCGGTCCGTGGAGGCAGACGTGTAGTCGGTGAGGATGCCGCCGTAGCTCCAGCCGCCAATCCCGAGGTGGTCGGGATCGGCGATGCCCTGCGCGACAGCCTGATCGACAGCTGCAAGCAGATCCATGACTTCCAGATGCCCCCAGTCGCCGGCTATGGCTTTGGCATAGTCCTGACCTCGTCCGGCGCTGCCGCGATAGTTCACGTTCAGTTCCGCGAAGCCGTTGGCAGCAAACCACTGTCGCAGGAAGTCGAATGAGTGCTGGTCCTGCGCATTGGGACCGCCGTGGATGAAGAGGATCATGGGGGCAGGATGACCAGCCTGCCAGCCCAGGGGACGGGTGATCAGGCCATGCACCTCGGTGCCGTCCTTGCTGTGCGCAGTCAGATCTTCTGTGGGCGAAAGCTGGAGTTCGGCCATAAGGCCGTCATTGACGTGCGTCAGAGCGCGCAGACTGCTGCCTTCCAGAGCAAAGATTTCTCCCGGATGCGCATCGTCCGTGTGGATCACGGCGATTTTTCCTGCCTTGCAAACCATGGACGCGGTCACGCCTTCGCCGGGTAACAGCCGCTGCGCGCCGTTGGCATCCACCACAGCCGGATAGGCAGAGCGATCATCGGTGATGAGATACATCAGCCTGCCATCGGCGGCGTAGCAGGGCTGGCGCGCACTTCGATCCAGCTTGGGTGCAGGATAGGAGACCTTGCCCTGCAGCGTGACGACGGCCGGACGTGCCTGGCTGTAAAGCGCCAACCTGGGCTCAGCTCCCTGCGTGTAGGCTATGGACTGCCCATCCGGAGACCAGGCAAGTCCGCCGTAGCCGCCATCCGGGCCAGTCCAGGTAGTGAGCTTACGGGCTGTGGAGCCGGGCTTGGCATCGACGACGAAAACATCCGTGTTGTAGGTACGGTCCGGGTCCGCATCATGATTGCTGACAAATGCGATCCGGCTTCCATCCGGCGACCAGGCTGCACTGCTCTCGTCGACACCGTGGTCGGTGGTGAGCTTGGCGATCTTGCCCGTGGCCAGATCATCCAGATAGAGAGCCTGATGCTCGTCATCCCGCAGATAGCCTTCCACATCCTCCTTGAAGTGATAGCGGTCGAGGACGAAAGGCAGGGGCTTGTCGGATTTGCCATCCTTGGCGTCTGGCTGCGCCTTGGGCGCCAGCGGCTCCAGGGTGAGCAGCAGCCGCTTGCTATCCGGAGACCAGGCATACCCATCCAACTGCTGATCGGTGATGGCGGTCAACTGCTCCGGCTCGCCGCCCAAACGATTCATGGCCCACACCTGGGTGCCTTTGGTCTTGCCCGGACGCGAGGAGAGGAAAGTGATGTATTTGCCATCAGGACTAAAGGCCGGCGAACTGGCCGGTTCCAGGCCGGAGGTGAGCGGAATCGGTGCTCCACCCTCCCAGGAGACCATCCAGAGCTGCGTGTGGTGCTTGTCTTCCTTGGGGTCCATGTGACTGACCGAATACAGCACCCATTTACCATCCGGCGAGAGTACCGGATTGCTGACCCGACCGATGCGGGACAGGTCGTCGAGCGTGATGGGGCGCGGCGTGGCAGCGCGTGCCGAAACGGTGGATAGAGCCAAAGTGGCAAGCAGGGCTGAAGCAGCGAGCAGGGCCGCGCCAGGCAGCCCAATCAGACTGCCACGTTTTGCGATGGAAAACTCCGGATGTACCGACATGCGGAAAGGGTACATCGGTGCCATGGATTTGCAAATGGAAAAAATCGGGGGCGATGCCGGATCAAAGTGGAATACCGTACACTCAATGACAGGAAGGCAGGTACTTTTGCGTCTCATCTCCTCTCGTATTGCATGTATGGCCATCGTTGCCCTGGCAGTGGCTTCTGCCGGCTGCAAGGCCCAGAATTCTGCGGCAACCTCGACGATTCAGGACCCCGCGCTGGCGCGCAGCATTGAAGTAATGGTCCGCTCCCAGTTCAACGTTCCGCCCGACTTTGAGATCACACTTGGCGCACGTACACCAAGCGAAATTCCGGGCTATGACAAGCTGCTGGTGACGCTGGGCCGCAATGGACGCACGACGTCGACGAGCTTCCTTCTCTCCAAGGACAACAAGACGCTGGCACGGCTGGAAACATTTGATCTTGCCGGCATGCCGACGCGCCATATTCCCATCAGCGGCCGCCCGGTGCGCGGTAACGCAGATGCGAAGGTGACCGTGATCAGCTTTGATGATTTGGAATGCCCGTTCTGTGCGGCAATGCATCGAGAACTGTTCCCTGAGACGATCAACCACTATGGCAACCTGGTGCGCTTCGTATACAAGGACGATCCGCTGGTCGAGATTCATCCCTGGGCCATGCATGCAGCCGTGGATGCCAACTGCCTGGCAGCTCAGAATGGCAAAGCCTACTGGAATTATGTCGATTATCTGCACGCGCATGGCGATGAGGTAACCGGTACGGAACATAATCTGCAAAAGAGCTTCGCAACGCTGGATCGGATTGCGCGCGACCAGGTGGCTCCCTACAAGCTGCAGGCTGCAACCCTGGATGCCTGCCTGAGCAAGCAGGATGAGACGACGATCCGTGAGTCCATGCACGAAGCCGATGCGCTGGGCGTGGATGGAACCCCGTCGCTGTTCATCGATGGCGAACACATCAATGGTGCCGTTCCGGCGTCACAGGTATGGCTGGTGATTGACCGCGCTCTGCGGGCGGCTGGCGTGCAGCCTCCGCCAGAATCGGCAGCGTCGGGACCAGCCGGATCGGGAGCAGCGACGTCGGGTTCGGCTCCCTCGGGACATTGAGCGCGGGTTTATCCTGAATGGACGGGGGTTGGTGATCCGGGCTGGGCGCCAACCGATGCTGCGATTGCAGCCTTGGGGGTACTGAGTTGTCTGGAATTCGACTTCGATTCTTTCCCTGTTGCGTGTCCATGCTTGCCCTGCTTGCGCTGGCTGGCTGCAACCAGACCCACTCGCCGGATGTGCTGGCTACGGTCAATGGCAAACGGATTCTGGCCTCCGACGTGGACCGGGTCTACAAGCAGACGGTGGGCGACACCTCGCAGACTCCCTCGAACGAACAGGTACAAATTGTGCGCCTGAATATTCTGCACAGTCTGATCGATGACGAAATCCTGCAGCAGCGCGCCGCCAAGCTGAATCTGGTGGCCACGGACGAGGAAGTAAACGCCAAACTCACCGACTACAAGGCTCCCTATACGGAAGAGGAGTTCAATCGCAAGCTGAAGGAAAAGGGTCTGACGCTTGAGGAATTCAAAAAGGATATTCGTCGGACGCTAACCCGCAACAAGCTGATCAATAAGGAGATTGAGTCCAAAATCACCATCACGGATGCGGAGATCAAGCGGTACTACGATCAGCACAAAAGCGAATTCAACCTGATTGAGCCGCAGTATCACCTGGCGGAGATTGTGGTGACGAACCAGCCGACCGGGCAGGTGAACAACCTGCAGAATAGCAAGGCTACGAACGACGCCGAGGCGCGGAAGAAGATGCAGATGATCCGCAACCATCTGGACAGCGGCGAGGAGTTTTCCTCAGTCGCAATGAGTTTCTCGGAGGACCCCTCGACCAGCAGCAACGGTGGGGATCTGGGCTTTATTCTGGAAACACCGCTGAAGACGTCGCATCCGGATGTATACGCTGCGGTGAGCAAGCTGAAGGCCGGCGAAACCACCGACGTGATGCCGATCACCATGGGCGACGGCAAAAGCTCTAAAGTGGTCGGATACGCCATCTACGAGCTGATTGAAAGACGGCCAGCTGGCCAAGGCCAGCTCAGTGATCCGCGCGTTCAGCAGAGCATTCGCCAGCAGCTACGCGACAGCCATGCTCAGCTGCTGCAACTGGCCTACGACGAGATGCTGCATGACGAAGCCAAGGTGCATAACTACCTGGCGGAGGACATCCTGAAAAAGGGCGTTCAGTAGCTTTTCCAGAAGAAGTATGCGGCCAGCACGAAGCCCAGTACAACAACCATCGAGCGGAGCATGCGTGGATTCAGCCGCTTGGCGGATCGCGAGGCCACGTAACCGCCCATGGCGCAGGTGATCATGGCTGCCAGGCAGTATTGCCAGACGACCTTTCCACCCAGAATGAAGAGCAGGCAGGCGACCCCATTGGCCATGGTGGTTGCCACCACCTTCAGGGCATTCATCTGGTGCAGATCCTCCAGCCCAAACAGCGTCATCATGGCAATGAGCAGAAAGCCCGCACCGGCACCAAAGTATCCGATGTAGAAGCAGATCAGCATGGTCAGAAACACCATCCCAAAGGCATGGTCGGATGGATGCGCGGTAACGGAATGTGCCTGCTTCCGCTGCTGGAAATGTCGTTGCCAGGGCCCACTGAAGGCAAAGATGAGCGCTGCGGTGAGCAATAGCCACGGCACCAGCTTCATAAAGATGCCTGCTGGTGTGCGAAGCAAAAGCGTGGCACCGATGGCGCCTCCTGACAGCCCGGCAAGCCCCATCCATACGGCCATCGACTTTAGCTTGCGGATCTCGCCCCAGTATCCCGCGATCGAGGCAAATTGACCGGGCCATAGAGCCAGGGTATTGGTAGCATTGGCCTCGATTGGACCCAGCCCAATGCCCAACATGGCGGGAAAACTGAGCAGGGAGCCGCCGCCAGCGACAGCATTCATCATTCCTGCCACAAACGCTACGACTGTAATCCATACCAGACGCCAGTTGACCGCATGGATCGCGCTGTTTTGAATCCAGACAAACTGAGCAGATTCAAGCCGAATCCAGCTCAACCGCATCCAGCCTTCCAGGCTGGCACTCCACAAGGCATGCATCGTATCCAGTGTAAGCTCTGCATGCACCAAGTTGCCGCTGGAAGAAGACGCTTGCACTCTTGCAGCTGCGATCGGGTAGAGTTTGAGGATGCGCATTTCTGTCTTACATTTTTCTATTTTCAGAGCCGCCCCGCAGCGACCGTTCCGCCTGCTGATCCCCTGCCTGCTTGCGGCAACAGCCTTTGGACAGGCGCAGACCGCCCCCCAGGCCAGCGGAGGAATTCCTCGCACGCAGGCTGCCGTGCAGACGGCCTACGCTCTGCGCTACCAGGAGATTCGCCCGGGGACCGGCCCCGAAGCCGCACCCGGCATGCTGCTCACCGTGCAATACACGGGCTGGCTTGCTGCCGATGGCAGCAAGTTCGATTCCTCAAGGGATCGGGCCAGTGCGCAGTATCCGGAAGGCGAACCATTCCAGTTCCTGCTGGGCGGCCGACAGGTGATTCCCGGCTGGGATACCGGGCTGGAGGGAATGCGGGTCGGCGGCATCCGACGGCTTTTGATTCCGTGGCAGCTTGCCTACGGCGAACGCGGACGGCCCCCGGTGATTCCGCCGAAGTCGGATCTGATCTTTGACGTGGAGCTGCTGCAGGCAACGACTCCGGACAGTGGCATGCCTGGGTATCCTGAATCTGGCCAGCCCACAGGACAGCCAACCAATACTCCACCCGCTCCGCCAACGCCCCCTACGCCACCGACCCCACCAGGAGGCAGATAAGGATGTGCGCGATGTAAGACGCTTGTCTTACATCCGTTGGGTACCTGCCCGAATCCGAGCAGAGCTGGAGCTGTTTGGAGAGTCCTGCAGACAGCCATGCACTACAATGAGCATCGGCAGGAGGCCGAAGCCATGGCAGTACGCGCCATCTATCCTGGAACCTTTGATCCACCCACCAACGGGCATCTGGACCTGATTGCACGCGGAGCCAGGCTCTTCGAGCACCTGACGGTAGCCATCCTGAATAATCCCATTAAGAACCCCCTGTTTACGGTAGCCGAGCGCGTGGAGATGATGCGTGAGGCAACACGGCAGATGGAGACCGTGGAAGTAGAGACCTTCGACGGTCTGATGGTGGATTTTGCCCGCCAGAAGCAGGCCACCGCAGTGCTGCGCGGCATACGCGCCATCAGCGACTATGAATATGAATTCCAGATGGCGCTGATGAACCGGAGACTGGCACCGGAGGTGGAGACGGTCTTTCTGCAGCCAGCCGGGCGCTACTCATTTGTGAGCTCGCGGATGGTCAAGGAAGTCTTCAGCTTTGGCGGGGATATCACAGGACTTGTCCCTGGGAATGTCCTGAAGCGGCTGCGTCGCCAGGCTCGGCAGTCGGCAGGCTGAGACGAAGCAGGGAGACAGCCACTTTCCGGACGCATGGAAGACATTTGTAAGACAGCCTCTGGACGAAAGTAAGACGCGCGTAAGACCACTGTAAGACACGTCCTACAAATGTCTTACAGTGGTTGGACACCTGTACGACGCGTCTTACAACTCGGACACGCGATCAGGCCGCCGGATGGGATGGGCCTGCTTGCCATGCAGGGAAGTCCCGTCCGGAGCCCGAACTGGCCCGGAGGCTGCGAAACCGGTACACTGAAATCACTATGTCCGTATCCGCACCTGTTAAAGTTTTTGCTGACCGTATCGGTCGTATTGAAGTCTCCGCCACGATGGCTGTGGCGGCTGAAGCCACAAAGCTGCGTAGCCAGGGCATTTCCCTGATCGACTTTGGGGCTGGCGAACCGCATTTCCCCACGCCGCAGCACATCAAGGATGCGGCGATTGACGCCATTCAGGCCAACTTCACCCGTTACACGGTGGTACCGGGCATCGCTGATGTTCGAAAGGCGATTGTGGAGCGCCATGCCGCCGATTTTGGCTCCGATTATGGCCTGGATGAGGCGATCTTCACGGCTGGAGGCAAGCTGGCGCTGTTCAATGCGATTCAGGTGCTGGTGGACCATGGGGACGAGGTGATTCTTCCGGTACCCTACTGGGTCAGCTTCAAGGACATCATCCAGTATGCTGGCGGAAAGGTGGTTTTTCTCGAGACAGAGGAGTCCGAGGGCTTCCGCATCACCGCCGATGCAATTGAGGCGGCGATTACGCCGCGCACCAAGGCCATTATTTTGAACTCGCCGTCGAATCCGGCCGGGAGCGTGGTTTCGGCCAGCGATCTGGAACGGATTGTGCGACTGGCGCACGAGCGAGGCATCTATCTGCTGCTGGATGAATGCTACGTTTACCTGAACTATGAAGGTAAGCCGGTCTCCGGCGGAAGCTTTACCTGGGCCAAGGATCACATCATCGTTCTGGGCTCGCTCTCAAAAACCTATGCGATGACCGGATGGCGTGCCGGCTATGCGCTGGGACCGAAGGCTGTGATTGCCAACCTCTCCAAACTGCAGTCGCAATCCACCTCGAACGCGACCAGCTTTGTGCAGAAGGGTGCCATTGCGGCGCTGGCTGGCTCGCAGGAGTGCGTCAGCGAGTTTCGAGCTGAATTCCTGGAGCTGCGGGACTACATTCTTGCCAAGGTGAGGACGATTCCTCATGTGACCTGCACAACGCCGGGCGGCGCGTTCTATGTCTACCCAAACTTCTCCCATTACATCGGCCGCGGCGGGATTCGTTCGGCAACCGAGCTGGCCACGCGGCTGCTGCATGAAGGGCATGTGGTGGCAGTTCCCGGCGAAGCCTTTGGAACGCCGCACCATCTGCGTTTTTCGTATCCGGTGACACGAGAGACGATTGATGAGGGTGTCCGCCGTATCCAGCAATTCCTAGCGAAGCTGGGCTAACGAGAGCTGCCGACAGGCGCTGCAGTTGCCAGTGTTCTGTCGGCAGGCTATGATGGCTTTTCCATGTCGAACAATGTTGATTTCCGACCTGTGATTCTGGCCGGGGGGAGCGGTACGCGCTTCTGGCCGCGCTCCCGACGCGCCCATGCCAAGCAAGTGCTTGCGCTGGATGGTGACCGTTCCATGCTGCAACAGACAGTGGAGCGGCTGAGCCAGATGACGGCTCCGGAGAAGATCTGGGTCATTACCAATGAACTGCTCTCGGCTGAGATTCAGTCCCAGTTGGAGGATGTTCCTGCGGCGCAGATTATTGAGGAGCCAGAGGCACGCAACACGGCTCCTGCCTGTGGGCTGGCGGCTTTTCTGATTGAGCGGGAAAACCCCCAGGCCATTCTCGGGATATTTCCTTCCGATCACGTGATCGGCGACGAGCCGCGTTTTCTGAAGCGCATTGAGCAGGGGATCCGTCTGGCGGCATCCGGCGACGTGATGGTGGTGTTGGGTATTGAGCCCTCGCGACCGGAAACCGGCTACGGATACATTGAAACCGGGGAAACTGTGCGTGGCGCGGAGAGCGAAGGCGCGCTGCACGTGCGGCGCTTCATGGAAAAGCCCAGCCTGCATCGTGCCGAAGAGTTTCTGGCTGCCGGTGGTTATTTCTGGAACTCGGGTATGTTTCTGTGGTCGGCGCGAACGCTGGCCAATGCCGTGCGCGAACATATGCCGGAGACGGCACCGTTGCTGGAGGAGATTGCCCTGGCGTGGGGTACGCCCCGCTTTGCCCAGACCTTCAGCAGTCTTTATCCCAAATGCGAGAACATTTCGGTTGATTATGCAATTCTGGAGCCGCGCTCGGCCAAGGGCCAGCATCTTTCCGGGCTGTTCTGCCTGCCTTCCGAGTTTGGATGGAACGACCTAGGCTCCTGGGAATCGCTCTTCGAGTTTCAGCGCGATACACGGCTGCGAGGCGATGAAAATGGCAATGTGGCCGAAACCGCCGGCGTGCTGACCATCGACGCTGAGAATAACTACATCTTTAGTCCGCGAAAGCATGTGGCCCTGGTCGGCGTCAGCGATCTTGTGATTGTGGAAACCGACGACGCCATTCTGGTGGCGCAACGGTCCCAATCTCAGGATGTGGGCAAGATCGTCAAAGAGCTGGCGGCCGAGGGTAAATCCGAGCTGATCTGATGCTGGCGGGGACTGCGGATTGCCTTCAGCCAACCCCTCGGAGTTCCCTGACCGGCACCGCGTAGTACCGCTACCAAGCAACTGAATGCGTTGGATCATCTTCGCCGGGCTGGGCCTGCGTTTCCTGGGCCTGCGTTTCCTTGGTCTGCACTCGATCCATCTTTGCTTGAGCGCGCAGCGCCAGTTGCTCCGCGGCCACGCGGCCAATGCCACGCAGAATGGCCTTGCGATTCCACTGGCAAGGCATCCAGCCATCAGACGACGCGTGCGGATCGAGTTCCATCTGTGTGGCAAAGAAGATCTCTCCGCCGCGCTGTTGGGCGGGCCGATGATACCAGCGGGAGAGCAGGGCAAGATCCCCGTTGCGGCGGACTATGGAGGCAACATCCGTCTGCTGCAGATGCTCGAGCGCTGCGTCCAATCGAGCTGTGAGGGCATCGCGGGCAGTTGTGCGAGCAGGCGCCGACGGTTGCTCGGGAACCGGTTCGATCAGCATGGGCTGGGCAAAGAGTGAGCTGGAGCCTGAGGCTTCGTTCTGGATCCGCATGCCGAGCGTGGGAAACAGCTCAGGACCGCGCAGGAGGCCACGGGTGAAGAGAAAGAGTGCGACGGCATCGGGCTGGGCTGCCGGAAGCACCAGACATGCCTCCAGCCGTGCGAGCGGTCGCGCTATCTCCCCTGCCAGTGCATGCACGGACTCCACCTGCCGCACAGCTGCATGCAAGACAGCGGCACGCTCGAACTCCAGCGCAGCCGAGGCGGCATCGCGCTCGGCAGTTAGCACGTGCAGGCGGCTTTGGCCGGAGGTGGCAAGAAACTGCTCCACGGCAGTTGCCTCCTCGGCGTATCGCAGGTCAGTGCAGCCCTGGAAGCAGGGTGCGAGGCATTTTTTCATCTCCGAATACACGCAGCCTGGATGCGAGGGATCAGGGTGGAGATTCTCCTCGCAACGGCGTAGCAGAAAGAGCTTGAGCACTTCTTCGCAGTAGCGCTCGGCTGCGGCTCGCGAGGCAAAGGGTCCGTAGAGCCACTCCCTATGGTCGCGTGGCAGTCGCGTAACGACGCTAAGACGGGGATAGGCGTTGCTGCCATGGAAGCGAATGAAGGCTGGCGACCGCAGGTGCATACGCTCGAGCGCCCGCTCTCCGTAGGCCTGCTCCAGTAGACGAAACTGCAGGAATTGCGCCTCCAGCCGCGATCCGGTGAGGCACCACTCGATCCGGCGGACACGCGCTGCCAGTTGCAGACGGCGTGGATGAGCCGGATCGGCCAGCAGCAGACGTGCGAGCCTTCGCCGCAGATCGGCGGCGATACCGATGTAGGGCTCCTGCCCCGGCTCGCCGACCAGGGCGAAGACGGCCGATTGTTGCGCCGGAAGCTGCTTGAGGATGGAAGCAGCCTCAGCGGCGTCGAACGGCAGCGAATCTGGCAGCAGTGGTTGCATCAGGCTCCTGCAATGGTCATGCCCTCCACGCAAAGCGTAGGGCAGGCAACAGAGGCGCGAAACTCCAGATCGTTGCCAACGGCCACCACGTTGCGAAAGATCTCCCGAAGATTGCCTGCGATGGTGATCTCTTCCACAGCATGCGTGAGCTGGCCATCTTCGATCCAAAGACCGGAGGCACCGCGGGAGTAATCGCCGGTGACGAGATTGACGCCGAATCCCATGACGCTGGTGACATAGAGCCCGCGCCGGACGGAGCGCAGAATCTCCTGCGGAGACTGGGCGCCGGCTGCAAGGTAAAGATTGCCTGCACCGATGCTGCCGCCAGAGGCATTCGCCGTGGAGCGCAACCCGAGCTTGCGTGCGGCATAGACGTTGAGCAGCCAGGTTTGGAGCACGCCATCGGCAACCAGGGTGGTGCGGCGCGTTGGCAGCCCGTCGCCATCGAACGGGCGCGAACCCAGCCCTCCGCTGCCGCTGGGCAGCACAAGCGTATGGTCATCCTGAATGGTCAGCGAGGGTGCGGCAATCGCCTCTCCCAGTTGACCGGCCAGAAACGATGCGGAACGCCAGATGGCATCGCCGCTGGCCGCTTCAAAAAGGTGGCCAAGCAAGGTGCGGGCAGCCTCCGGCGAAAAGACGATGGGGACCTGTTGCGTGGCGACGCGGCGTGCTCCGAGCATGCGCAGGGCGCGGCGCGCCGCTTCCTGACCAACGCTTTCCGGCGAGTCCAGTTCTCCCATACGTCGGGCACTGGACCACCAGCTATCGCGCTGCATGCTACCGGACTCGTCCATGGCGATGGGGACAACCGAGATGCCACAGTGGCTGGCGCGATACTCCCCGGAAAAGCCGCGCGAGTTGGCCAGAATTCTCCGAGCCGTAGCCGCGCTGAAGCTGGCTCCGGCGGAGTTACGGATGCGAGTATCCAAGGCAAGAGCAGCAGCCTCAGCACGGCGGGCCAATGCAATGCGCTCGGCAACAGGCAGCGCGTAGACATCTTCAAAATAGAGCGCGAGATCGCCCGGGTAAATGCCCATCTCGGTGGCATCCGCCAGGCCGGAGCAGGGATCAGGTTCGGTGATCCGGACCAGTTCCATGACGCTGGACAGAAGCTGACTTAATCCATCCGGGGTAAGGTCACTGGTGGAGGCTGATGCCGAGCGATGCCCTTGGTAGACACGCAGGCCCAGACTGCGCGATCCGGACTCTTCGAGTGTTTCCACCTGCCCCATGCGCACGGTGACGGAAAACTCGTCGCCTTCCGAGATGCCCACGACGGCATCGCTGGCCCCGGCCTTTCGGGCGCGTTGCACCAGTTCTTCTGCCATGCTGCGCAACAGATCTGCATCCGCGATGGGAGTGCCCGATGCGTTTGGATTTGCCATGCCTTTACGGTATCAAAGCTGGTGTGAGGGCGGGCGTGAAGCTGGATCTCAGCTGGAGCGAGCTGACTGGTGCCGGGACAGATGCGTACGCGTAAGATGACAGATTCTTCGCGTGTCAGCGGTGGCGGGCATGTGGTACTTTGACCTTGTTCCTCCTGCTGATCTTCACATATCGGAGCTTGCGATGACCACGCTTTCCCCCCTTTCGATGGTCGCTGCCGCACCGCAAGCATCGTTGCCTGTCCCGGTGGCCAGGCATGCGATGCTTCGCAGTCGGCGTGGGCTGTTTTTTCTGCTCTTTGCGATGGCTTTCCTGCTTTCCGGCACGGTACGGGCCGGAGCACAGACGAGCCTGGGAGCTGTGAATACCGGCACCACCAGCACGGCACAGACCGTCACGGTCACTGCCACGACGGCCGGACAGGTGAGTGCCGTAAACGTGCTGACTCTGGGGCAGAGCGGGCTCGATTATGCAGCCACCTCCACGGGCAACTGCGCCAATGCGCATCTTCTGGTGGGCAATACATGCACAGTTTCCGTCACGTTTACGCCCACGGCTCCGGGAGTACGCCCGGGAGCGGTGGTGCTGGCAGACAGCAGCGGCAACACGCTGGGCGTTTCCTATCTGACAGGGACAGGATTGGGCGGGCTGGGCGTCTTCCTGCCTGGTACCATGCAGACGATTGCAGGCAAATTCAACAACTACATTCCGGTACAGGACGGGGGCAGCGCAACCTCCGCTGGACTCTATCTGCCGGAAAGTATCGCGCTGGATGGGGCTGGCAATCTCTACATCGCCGACAGCAACCACAATCGCATTCGCGAGGTGAATGCCACCACGAATACGATCTCGACCATTGTCGGAACAGGTAGTGCTTCCTACACCGGGGATGGAGGACCGGCAAATCAGGCAACACTGAATATTCCTGCCAGCGTTGCCATCGACGGAGCCGGAAATCTCTACATCGCTGACAGTGGCAACAACGTGATCCGCAAAGTGACGCTGTCCACGGGGATCATCACAACCGTTGCCGGCAACGGAACCCCCGGAAGTGCCGGAGACAACGGACCGGCAACCGCTGCAAATCTCAGCAATCCGCAGGGCATCACTGTGGATGCAGCCGGGAACCTCTACATCGCAGACACCTACAACGAGAAGATACGCAAGGTTTCCACTTCGGGGATCATCTCGACCATTGCCGGTAACGGGACCAAGCAAGGCAGTGGCGTGGGTACCTACAGTGGGGACAGTGGACCCGCGACGGCCGCAGGGCTGAACTCTCCCTACGCTGTAGCCTTTGACGCTGCGGGAAATATGTATATTCCCGACTCCGGCAACAATCGCATTCGGGTGGTCAATGCGACCACGCAAATCATCACGACCTTTGCCGGAGATGGAACCGTGGGCGCAGTGGGAGATGGCGGCCCTGCGATAAATGCTGAGCTGGATGCACCTTCAGGGATTGCCTTTGATCCGGCAGGAAATCTCTACATCGCAGACACCCAGAATGCCGTCATCCGCAAGGTAAGCGCAGCCAACGGCAACATCTCCACCTTTGCCGGAAACGGCACGGGAAAATACGGCGGCGATGGGGCCAGCGCATTGCAGGCGGGCATGTATGCACCCTATGGGCTGGCCTTCAGCCCCACTGGCAATCTGCTGATCGCAGATTATCTGGACAATTTGATTCGCAGCGTGCAGGCCAACCTGGCCACGTTCACGCTGCCGGCATCGGCTCCGGTGCGCCAGGGCAGCAAGTCTCCAGCGCAGGATCAGACTCTGGAAAATGATGGCACCGCAGCCCTGAATCTGACGGCTATCACTCCGGATAGCAACTCCGCACTGGACCCCACTGCGACCACATGCACCACGACCACCTCCCTGGGTGCGAATACAGATTGCATCTACGGCGCACAGTTTGCGCCCAATGTGGCGTCATATCCGTCTTCCCTGACGGCCACAATCACCACTCAGGCCAGCTCCGACAACTCCCCGCTGCTGATCCAGATCACCGGCGTCGCGACTGCCGTGAACTCCACGACCACCACGCTACAGGCCACACCCAACCCGGCAGACTTTGGCCAGACCGTGGTGTTGCAGGCCACCGTGATGACCGGGGCAAACACCGGTGCACTGACCGGAACCGTGACATTCAACGATGGGGCTACCGTGCTGGCCAGCAAGGTCCCGCTGAACAGCAACGGCGTGGCTAGCTTCACCACCGTGTCACTGCCCGTGGGACTCCATTCGCTGACTGCAAGCTATGTTCCGGATCCGGCGCATTTTGCCAGCACATCGCAGGCGGTGTCCTTGCCTGTGAATGAACAGACCAACACGAATCGGAGCGCCAGGCAGACCAATGCC
>JAKBAG010000276.1 GCA_021809235.1 Acidobacteriota bacterium | reverse complement strand
GACGTACTTCCACGAGTTTGGGCACCTGATGCATGCGATTCTGGGCGGAGATACGGAGTGGGCGGGCTTGTCCGGATTTGCGACCGAGGGGGATTTTATCGAGGTCCCGTCGCAGATGCTGGAGGAGTTTTTCCGGGATGTGGCGCTGCTGCAGAGCTTTGCGCGGCACTACCAGACCGGCGAGGTACTGGCGGCGGAGACGATTGAGGCGATGAAGCGGGCCGGAGCGTTTGGGCGTGCCGACTGGGTGAGGACGCAGCTCTATTACACGACGCTGTCGCTGAATCTGCATGATCAGGATCCGGAGACGCTCGATCCGGATGCGATGACGCGGGAGCTGTACGTCTCGCTGCTGCCGTGGGAGTGGATGGAGGGCAACCGGATGTATGCCAGCTTTGGGCATCTGACGGGGTACTCGTCGAACTACTATACGTATGCGCTGGACAAGGTGATTGCGCTGGATTTCTTTGCGCAGTTTGATGCGAAGAATCTGCTGGAGTGCGAGGCGGCCGGGCGGTATCGCAGGCTGGTGATCGAGCAGGGAGGGTCGCGGCCGGGACGGCAGATGGTGCGGGATTTTCTGGGTCGGGATGAGGACTTTGAGGCCTTCCGAAGCTGGCTGGGCGAGGAGTTTGCCTGAGCCGGGGACGGGGCAATCCGGCAGGAGCCGGGAGAGGGGAGCGCGGGCGATGGCCAGGGAGTTTGCGGGCAGGTGGGCGCTGGTGACGGGAGCCAGCGCGGGGATTGGTGCTGCACTGGCGCGGGAGCTGGCGCGGCAGGGCGCGAAGCTGATTCTGACGGCAAGGCGAGTGGAACGACTGGAGGCGCTGGCGGCGGAACTGCGTGCGCAGGGCTGCGAGGTGCGGGTGGTGGCTGCGGACCTGCATGATAGCAGCGCACCGCAGGCGATCTACGAGGCGACGGAAGGAGCCGGGATAGCGGTCGATATTCTGGTGAACAATGCCGGTCTGGGGCAGTACGGAGCCTTTGCCGGCTCGGCGCTGGAGCAGGAGCTGAGCCAGGTGCGGGTGAACTGCGAGGCGGTGGTCCACCTGACACGGCTGTTTGTTCCGGCGATGGTGCAGCGCAGGCGAGGATGGATTCTGGTGGTGGCCTCGACGGCGAGCTTCCAGCCGGTGCCGTATCTGAGCACCTATGCGGCGACCAAGGGGTTTGATCGGTTCTTTGCGCTGGGACTGGCGGCGGAGCTGGCCTCGAGCGGGATTCGCGTGACGGCGTTGTGTCCGGGGCCGACGGAAAGCGAGTTTTTTGAAGTGGCCGGAGCTGCCCGTTTTCGCGGGCGCGGAGTGCAGCGGGTGGACGAGGTGGCCGAGCGTGGATTGCGCGCGCTGGCGCGGGGGCAACGCACCGTGATTCCCAACCTGAGCGGACGCGTGACGGCGCTGGTGGTGCGCTTGCTGCCGGTGGGCTGGATCACCTGGTTTGTGGAGCGTGCGGCGCGTCCCTGAGCAGAAGCGAGTCGGGGCTGCGAATCCAAGCGGCAGGAGATCGTCCGCAACGCGATTGCTGAGGGCTAAAGCAGAATCCGCATCGGTATCCCCGGTCCGGTATCTCTGCCGCGGGGGACAGTTATGCGAATTCTGCTTTAGCGGGCGGCGGATTGCTTGTTCTGGACGATTTTGAAGGACTGGAAGAAGTGGGTGATGTCGATCTCCTTGCGGTCCTGTTCGTTGGGGTAGGTGGCGATGAGCATGTAGAGCCGGGGCGCGGCCCAGATGAAGCGCGCATCGAGGTAGCCGCCCTGGTTGTTTCTGGCGACGAACTGGCGGGCGGGGAATCCCTGATCGGTATTGCGCTGCTCGGAGAGCTGGGAGGTGTAGGTGGCGTTGATGGCCTGGGAGCGGGCGGCGTCGAAGATGGCATCGACCTGGTCGCCGTGGACGCGGGCCACGGGGGGATTGTCCTCCCAGGCGACGGCGAAGGTGGAGTTGGCGTCGGGATGGGCGATGAGCATTTTGACGGGCTCGTGGGCGCCGTGTTCGTTGGTGGCCAGGGCGGTGGTTTCGACGGGGTTGGAGGGGACGGCGACGGTGAAGCCGTTGGCGGATTCATCGGCATTCTGCCAGGTGAGCGTGGAGACATTGTGCTGCAGCAGGGCAGGCTCTTTGGTGGAGCTGACGATGGTGAAGCTGTTGCGCTGCCAGGCATCCCAGTGTTCGTGGACGTAGTAGCCTGCGGCGGCCAGCACGACAACCACGATGTAGATGTAGGTACGCTTCTTCATCTCAGTTCCGATAAGCCGATCTGCAGGCCTGCTGACAGGGCCAGGTTGAAAGCAAGTCGCTCAGCCCGGATTGCCGCGGGGCCAGGCCAATGCAAGGCAGGGAGCCTGGTAACCGGCTGATCTGGCTGAGGATGCCAGGATGCAGACGGTTGCTCCAGCCGTCGGGTACAGCATCAGCATACCTTGCCGGAGAAAGTGGGGGTAGATGAGAACTCTGATTCTGCAAAAAATCGTGCCGCATTGGACAACTTTTCGTTGCGAACAGCATCTGAAGTAGTAACGAGTAGAGGCGACCACGAGTAGTACGTCCTTCCTGAACAAACCGCTACGCAGTATGTCCCGCAAGGGACTCCCTTCCAAATATCCTCTGAACATCCATCCTTTTTGAGCCTCTCGAGGGGGTTCGCCGGAAGGCGAACCCGTCGCTCGTTTTGCCCTGTTTGCCGATTGGGATGGAGGAGCTGAGTGTGCGTCAGCGGGTGCGCCGGTGCAGGTGGGTTGCGCGGGCGGGATGGCAGCGGCCTACAATCAACTTCTATGACGATGGCAGGAAGCATGGAATCGCTGCTGCGCGTGCCGGGATGGGAGCGCGAGCAGGCGTGGCTCTGGCACGGCTTCAGCACGCGGCTGGGCGGCGTGAGCACGGTATATGGGAAGCCGGGTGATCTGAATCTGGGGCTGACGCGGGAAGACGATGCCGAGCGGGTGCGGGAGAATCGCCGACGGCTGGTGGAGCAGGCGACGGGCGATGCGGCTGTGCCGCTGGTGGGGATTCGGCAGATTCACTCCGGCGAGGTGGTGGTTGTGCGCAGTGATCTTCCGGTGTGGAGCGAGTCGCCCGAGGCGGATGGCATTCTGAGCGATCGCCAGGGGGTGCTGGTGGCGGTGCAGACGGCGGATTGCATTCCGGTGCTGGTGGCCGATCCGGAGAATCGCGCGGTGGGAGCCTTTCATGCCGGGTGGCGCGGGACAGTGGCCGGGATCGTGGAAAAGGGGATTGCGCGCATGCAGGCCGAGTACGGCAGCAGACCGGAGAAGCTGCTGGCGGCGATTGGTCCGGGGATTGGTGGCTGCTGCTATGCGGTGGGTGAGGAACTGCTGCGCGCCTTTACGGAGCGGTCTGCGGAGGCGGAACAGTGTTTTCACCGTGCGGGCGGCGAGTTGTTCCTGGACCTGACGGCGGCAAATCGGAGGCAACTGCTGGAGGCCGGCGTGGATGCGGCACGGATTGCCGAGGTGGGAGGATGCACGCGCTGCCAGCCGGAGCGGTTCTTCTCACATCGCGGGCATCAGGGGAGGACGGGACGGATGATGAGCATGATCG
>JAKBAG010000275.1 GCA_021809235.1 Acidobacteriota bacterium | reverse complement strand
CATTGCGAGATAGAGCAGGACGAGAAGTGGCCCTAGAATCCAGGAAAACCGAACGGAGCGCGTGAGGATGTTCTCCATGTTCACGCGCTGGGCGGGAGGCATGCTGTTGAACTGCCACGCCTGTGGATTCGATTGCTGCTGAGCTTTCTGGATGAGCTGACGAGTATCGATTCGTGACCATGTGCCGAAATAGAAAAGCGTAGTCAGCGCAAGCAGGAGCACGAGCGGCACCCACCAGGTGGGGCGCTTCGCCAGCGACTGGAAGACGCGCCTGGGGCGATAGAAGACGCTCCAGGCGCAGGCCAATGGTGACAGCGTTGGGAAAGCAGGGGTTGCGCTGACCGGCGGAGCGAGCGAGGCAGCGTCAGGTGGAGTGGGCAGTTGCTCGAAGTCTTCCGGTTCGGTCACCGCTGACCTCCTGTTTTCGCAGATTCTGAACGGCTGTGTCGCAAGATTGCGAAATCGCGCATGCCTCAGGAGAAGGCGACACTGGCGCCAACGCCGATGAGCACCATCAAGATCCACCATCCAAAGACTGCCGTCAGCCCACTGCTGCGCTTGGTGCGGGCTACAACAGATAGCCCGATGCCCATGAGAACCAGCGTCCACAGCATGACCAGATCAACCTGGGTCGCCAGCGTATAGAAGGCCTTGGGTGTATCCGTGGGATTCAGGTAATAGCCGAGGTTTGTCCCTGCGGGATTGTTGATCTGGAAGCCCTCAGGATCGAGGCCCACCATCAGCGCGAGAATAGCGAGCAGGAACTTCAAGAGTCCCGGAAGGCCGGCGTACCAGGTGACGGCATACACCTGCCAGAAAGTGGCGCGGCCGCCAAAGACAAAATTGATGGTTCCCAGTAAAACGGCAGCCTCAATGGCGGCAAAGAGCAAGGTGAGGATCGGCATGCCCAGCCACACACCCTGGGTGAAGCTGACGGCAATCTTTTCGGAGTTGGCGCGTTGCTCCGGCGTCAGATTCTCTAATTGCTGCGCCTGTTTGGGAGCAAGCCGAAGATTGTTTTCGTAGACCTGCTTCCAGCCCACCTTTGCCGTGACAGAGAAATAAAAGAGATAGATCACAATCATGGTGAAAAGGAAGGGCATCCACCAGGACGGACGGCGAGCAATGGACTCAAAGACCTGAGTTGGCTTGTGAAAGACGCCGGGTACGCAGGCGGCGGGCGAAAGTATGGCAGTCGGTTCAGGTGGGTTGGGCAGAGCGTCGTTCAAGCGGAGTCTCCTTCAGCGCAGGAATGAGAGAGATTGGGAGAACAGAGGCATTGTAGCCTGAAATCGATTCAAGCTTCGCATTTCTATGAACAGGCAGTTAAGATCAGGGGAGCGGTCAGCCGGGAAGATTTTGGATGGTAGGTGTGGGAGTGAGGAACGAGCAGGCGATGCGATTGAAAACAATGGAGTTCCCTCAGGATTTTTGTCCTGGGGCGCAACAGGCCGTGGAGACCTGCCTACGTGTGGAATCCTCAGAGAAGGTGACGCTGATCTTTGACCGTATCACGGAGTCCATAGCCGCATCCCTGGCCCAGGCACTGGAGCAGGTGGGCTGTCGGTGGAATGCCTTCCTGCTGGAAGAGATGGCCGAGCGTCCCCTGCAGGAGATGCCATCTGCAGTGTTGGCAGATATGGAGACTTCCGATGTCTCCATCTTTGCCGTTACCGTTCAGCGCAACGAGCTGAAAAGCCGCATGCAAATGACCGACGTGGTGAATCGCCGCCGCATGCGCCACGCCCACATGGTGAATATCACGCCGGAGATCATGTGCCAGGGCATGCGCGCAGACTATGCCCGGGTGGACCGGCTCTCCCAGCGGGTGATGGACCGCGTGACCCGTGCGCGGCGGATTCGAGCAACAACCCCGGCAGGAACCGCCATCACCGCGGATATGAACCCGGAGTATCGCTGGTTGAAGACCAGTGGAATCATCAGCAGAGACAAATGGGGAAATTTGCCAGGCGGCGAATGCTTTACGACCCCCGGCGAAGTGAATGGGCGGTTTGTCGTGGATGGGGTGGTGGGTGACTGGCTTTGCGCGCGCTACGGCTTGCTGGCCGATGCTCCGTTGACGATCGAGATTGCAGCCAACCGGGTGGTGGATTGTTCCAGCGAAAACAAGGCTTTGGAGGCGGATTTTCGGGCCTATATCGCCACGGATGAGAATTCCAACCGGGTGGGCGAGTTTGCAATCGGCACGAATGTGGGGGTGGAGCGGGTCATCGGCAACATTCTGCAGGACGAGAAGTTTCCGGGCATTCACATCGCATTCGGCAATCCGTATGGAGAACATACAGGTGCCGCCTGGCGCTCGGGGACCCATATTGACGTGGTCGGGCTGAAGTTCGATATCTGGCTGGAATATCTGTCCGGCGAAGAGCAGATCATGCGTGATGGCCAGTTCCTGATAGAAGATTGAAGAATTTCACAGGGAAGGACTCTGCGTCTTTGCAACGAATTGCCTGCGGAAGCATCTGAATTGGTATGACCACACAACATTCTTTTGCACGGAAACGACTTGGCAACTCAGATCTCGAGCTGACCTCCATTGGCTTTGGCGCCTGGGCAATTGGCGGCGGAAACTGGGAGTTTGCCTGGGGACCGCAGGACGATGAAGCCTCCATCGCAGCCATTCATGCCGCGCTGGATACGGGAATCAACTGGATTGACACCGCTGCCGTGTACGGACTGGGCCACTCGGAAGTTATTGTGGGCCGCGCAGTGAAGGGCTTGAGCGAAAAGCCGCTGATCTTTACCAAATGCTCGATGCGCTGGGATGGGGAACGCAAGATCTATCGCTCCCTGAAGGCCGCCAGCGTGGCTGAGGAGTTGGATCAGTCGTTGCGGCGGTTGGGCGTGGAGACGATTGATCTCTACCAGATTCACTGGCCGAATCCGGAGGCGGAGATCGAAGAGGGATGGGCAGAGCTTGCCCGTCAACAGAAGGCCGGCAAAATCCGCTGGATTGGTGTCTCGAACTTCAACGTGGACCAGCTGAAGCGGGTGCAGTCGATTGCTCCCGTCACCAGCCTGCAGCCGCCGTATTCGATGCTGCGCCCGGCGGTCGGTGAGGCGATTCTGCCCTACTGCCTGGAGCAGGGGATTGGTGTGATCAACTACTCGCCCATGGTTAGCGGTCTGCTCACCGGGCGGATGACCGCAGAGCGGGTTGCTCAGATGCCGGCCGATGACTGGCGTCGCCGGGCGGTAGAGTTCAATGAGCCGCGCCTGAGCCGCAACCTGCGACTGGTGGAGTTGTTGCGAGAGATTGGCAAACCGCACGGGGTCGAGCCCGGCGTGGTGGCTATCGCCTGGACGCTGCACAATCCGGCCGTCACTGCGGCGATTGTGGGCGGACGCAGCCCGGAGCAGGTGAAGGGCGTAGCCCCCGCGCTCAGCTTCCGTCTGCTGGACGAGGAGTACGCACAGATCCAGCGCTTCCTGGCAGAGAATCCCGTAGCCTGATCAGAAGCCATCACAAGCAAACGCCCCAGCCAAGGCTGGGGCGTTTGCTTGGTGTTCCGTGGAAGATGCGGATCACATGGCAGCTACGAAGCTGGGCAACTGCAGAGCGGCATGCTC
>JAKBAG010000274.1 GCA_021809235.1 Acidobacteriota bacterium | reverse complement strand
CAAAATTGTCAATGTGCCCGAAGAACAAAACCGTCAGCACCACATGCTCGGCCGCATTCAGCGCCACGCAGACCACGCCCAGCACCACCATGAACGCCGCCAGCCCCAGCGCCACCACCTGGTTCAGAATGTAGTTGCGACTCTTCACCACGCCCCAGGCGCGATTCAGCGCCACCTCCAGCGGCAGAAAAATCCCCGTGCACGCCACCAGAATCATGAACAACGACACCAGCTGCACCGTATGCCGGTCCGCCACAAACGCCAGATTCTGCGCCACAAAATCCTGATTCGACGGCAGAAAATACTTCACCAGCTCGGCAATCTCCGCCCGCATCCCCGGCGAGTGAAACACGCTTCCGGCAATCGTATAGAGCATCACAATCAGCGGAATGAATGACAGGATCGCATTCGCCGCAAAGCTGAACGCAAACGTATGCACCTCGCTGTCCAGCAGATAGCTGCCCAGCATCCGTCCATCGCGCACCAGGTGCAGCCGCCGCGCGGGCCGCGCCGCAGCCAACACCTCGGTCTCCGGCGCCTCGGTCTTCGGCGCATCCGTCTCCGGCGCTCCCGTCTCCGGCGCATCGCCGGCCATCGCTCCCGCCAGGCTCTGCTCCTTGTCCATGCTCATCTCCACGTCCTGTCCGCCCATCGGCCGTAATCGGATGCTATCAAAACCCCGCCGCAGCCGCCGTATCTGACCCCGAATCCACGCTCCGCCTCCGCCATTGCTCTCATTTTTCTCTTGCAATTTCAGCAAAATCCTGCCATAACCAGAGCACGTTACCTCCTACGGACGGAAGTCCCAACTCCCCTGCCCCGGCATCCGGGAGCCACAGACTTCTCTTCAAACCTGCACCCCCCGGCGGCTGGCGCAGCTCTGCGTTCGGCTGCATTTCGTAGACGAACCTCAGTGGAATTTGTGGAGATACAGCGTGAAAGAGCAAGGAATTGTAAAGTGGTTCAACGGTGCCAAGGGATATGGCTTCATCCAGCGCTCCACCGGCGAGGATGTATTCGTGCATTTCTCGGCCATCATGGCCGACGGCTACCGCTCCCTCAACGAGGGCGAGAGCGTGGAGTTTGAAGTCCAGCAGGGCCCCAAGGGCCTGAATGCCATCGAGGTTCGGCGCGCCAGCTAAGCGAGTTCTATCCATTGGGGTGGCCCACGCAAGCGTCTTTCGCTTGCGTGGGGTCATCGATACGCAGGCACAGTTACCCGTTCCAGGGCAAACATCACCCACCCGCTCAGCCGTCTTCCTGCCCCGCGCCCAGGCGGCTGAGCGCCCACCGCACAGCCTGCTCTAACCCACCGTCCTGCTCCAACGCGGGTTCCTCCAGCTGCGCCCGCAGCCACGGCACATACCGCCCCAGCCCGCTGTTGCCCATCGCAATCGCCACATTCCGCAGCAGCGACCGGTACCCGGTCCGCCGCACCGGCGAGCCGTTGAACAGCGCCTCAAACTCCGCCTGTCCCAGCCCCGCCAGCCACTCCAGTTGCGGATTCACCAGCTCGGCCCGCGTCTCCAGTTGCGCATCCTGTGCCACCGGAGCCTTGCGGTTCCACGGGCACACATCCTGGCAGATATCGCAGCCAAAGACCTGCCGCCCCACGCCCGCCGCCAGCTCCGGCGGAATCATCCCGCGATGCTCAATCGTCAGGTACGCAATGCAGCGCGTCGCATCCATCTGTCGCGGCCCGATCAGCGCACCCGTCGGGCAGGCATCCAGGCAGCGCGTACAGCTTCCGCAGCGGTCGGGCACCGTCAGCGGAGCCTCTCCGCCAGCCACCGGCAGCTCCAGCACCAGCGCCGCCAGAAACGTATACGAGCCATGCCGCGGATGGATCAGGCAGGTATTCTTCCCCACCCATCCCAGCCCCGCCGCCGCAGCCGCAGCCCGCTCCAGCAGCGGCCCGGTGTCCACATAGGCCCGGCTCTGGAACTCGCCCATCTCCGCATGCAACGTTGCTTCCACGCTGCGCAGCCGCTTCAGCAGCACCTTGTGATAATCGCTCGCCCGTCGGCTGCCATCCGGCTCCCGTCGCGCCGTCCACGCATAGCGCGCAATCCAGCCCGCACCCTCCGCCGCCGCATCCACCGATCGCGGCGCTGGCCCGTGATAGCTGGCCATGCACAGAAGCACGCTCCGCGCCCAGGGAAAAGGCCGCTCCAGCCGCCCGCGCACCAGCCTTCCCTGCTCATCCCGACGCGCCAGATACTCCATCTGCCCGGCAAAGCCGGCCGCCACAAACTCCTCCAGCCGCGCATCGGCCGTTGCGCCCTGCTCCATCGGTAGCGGCAGCAGGCTGGCCTCGGTAAATCCCGCCTCCAGCGCCAGACCCCGCAGCCGCCCTGCGTCCAGTGCCCGCGCCTGTGGATCCAGTTGCCGCCCCTGCGCCGCCGCATCCGCTTGCCTCTGCGTCAGGATGGGCTGCAACGACTCACTCTGGGCTGGCTCTCTGTCTGCCCTCATCGGTTCCTCTGGCGGGCTACCCTCCGCTGCCTTCATTTTCCTGCAGCGTGCGCTCCGGCGTCCTTCCCCGGCTCGAAATACCCCTCCGTCGTGATCACAAACATCGACTTGTCCCGGGCACGCAGCGAAATCTTATGGAAGCCATCGCTGAACGAGTCATCCTGCAGATCATTCGGCGCGTAGCGCAGCGCAAACTGCGCCTGCAGTTCGTCGGAGATCTGCCGCAGCACGTCCCCATACTCCGAGCCGCGAATATCCTCAAAGTACCGCCCGCCGGTGCGCAGCGCAATCTGCTCCCGCGTCTTCTTTCCGTCGCCATACCCGGCCTGCGCACTGGGCCGCGAACCGCCCTGGGTGCTGCCCGGCGACCCGGCTCCCGGGTAGCCACCACCCGGATACCCACCGCCAGGATAGCCACCGCCCGGAAAACGTCCCGGTCCACCCATTCCCGGTCCACCAAGGCCAGGCCCACCAAGGCCAGGCCGCGCCCCCTGCTGCCGATTCGCTGCTCCCTGGCTCTTCACATACACCGTAAACACGCTCACCTGCGCCCGCTGCGCCGCATCAATCGCCTCATTCAGCCCTTCCTTGCTGTCGCGGTCATAGCCATTGGTAAAGATCACCATCACCTTGCGCCCGTGCTCCGGGGTCATCAGCTCCCTGGCCGCCAGATACACCGCGTCATAGACCTCCGCCCCATTGTGCACAGGAGCCGTACGGCCTACCGTACCCACCTGCCCGCCAGCCGTCTGCTGCGCCGGAGCCGCTCCGGCCGTCGTCATCTCGTTCAGCTCCGTATGCAGCTTCTGCGCCGAAGTCGTAAAGTCCTGCAGCAGCTCCACCTCGTGGTCAAAGTGCAGCAGGAAGATCTTCGTATTCGGCCGCGTCAGCATCTCGTCCACAAAATGCCCACAGGCAGCCCGCTCGCTGTCCAGCGCCGCCTGCTGCCCGCTCGTTGTGTCGATCAGCAGCCCGATCCGCAGCGGCTCATTGGCCGGATGCGCAAAGCTCGCAATCGTCTGCGGGTGCCCATTGTCGGCCAGCGTCAGGTCGGCAGCCGAATAGCTGGTCAGCAGCCGCCCTTTCTTGTCCCGCAGCGTCACCGGAATCTGCACCACAAAGGGCGCGGCAGCCTGTCCT
>JAKBAG010000034.1 GCA_021809235.1 Acidobacteriota bacterium | reverse complement strand
TCTGCAGCAGGCTCGGCGTCCAGCGCTCCATCCGCTCCCGGCTCACCGGCTCCATCTGCTGCCGCCGTGGCTGGAGCGCAGGTCTATCTGGAGCATGGCTGCATCGGATGCCATGGGACGGCTGGCAGCGGTGGTCGCGCTCCTGCGCTGGCGCCGTTGATTGCCACTCTCAGCGATGCGCAACTGTCAACGCTCATCCTTCACCCCAACGCCAAAATGACCAATGGCGGCATGCCGCCATTCTTTGGCTCGCCCGAGCAGATGGCCAATCTGGTTGCCTACCTGCGCTCACTTCACGCGCCGGTTCACAGTGCCGCAGCCGCTCCCGCTGCCCCGGTCCTGCAATCCGCCGTACGGTATCCCGACATGGGTACGACTGCCGGTGCGGCCTCCGCTCCCGCTGCCGCTGCTGCCCAGCCAATGGCCGCAGCTGCTCCATCGCCGGAGGTCGCTGCCATGCCAGGCCGGCAGTACTTCCAGAACCTAGGCTGCGTCGCCTGTCATGGTCCCAGTGGTCAGGGAACCCATTTCGCCCCCTCTCTGATCAATGTCGGCATGAAGTTCCCAGGCGACAAACTGCCGTACCTGCTCACCCATCCCACACCCAAAATGCGTGCCGGCGGCATGCCGCTCGTCACACTCAAAGGGCAGCAGATGCAACAGCTGGTCGATTATCTGCGTACGCTCAAGCCTGCCACCGTTGCCGCTGCCGCTCAGGCTGCCGCGGCGCATTCGGCCAGCCACAGCGCGGCTCCAGCCGTCGCCGGTGCGACCCAGCCAGTCGCGGCACCGCATCCGGTCTGGCAGGCTTCGGCACTGCCACCGCTGGCCCAGCAGGGTCGGCGCATCTTCCAGCGGAATCGCTGTGAAACCTGCCACGGCGTCGATGGTCTTCAGGGAACTGTCGCTGCTCCGCCGCTGGCCGGAACCGCATCGCTTCTGCCAGCCGATACGTTGGAGAGCCTGCTGCGGCACCACACCACGCGCATGCAGCGGGGCGGCATGCCGCTCACCAACATGAACCCGACCGACATGAAGGCGCTCATCACCTTCATTCGCGCCATGCCCTCCAGCGCGCAGTAGCCCGTCGCTCCGGAGGCACAAACACAATCGGCGGAAGCATCCACAGCTTCCGCCGATTCGTTTTTTCGTCCGTTCTGCGTGCCGTGGATGACAGGCCTGCGCTGAGGCAATGGGCCCCATACAGCGGCCGTCAGGCGCCTTGCTTGTCTGCTGCCTGAGGTACCGTGTTTGTAAAGGCCTCAAACTCGCCCACCAGCCGGTGCATCGCGCGCTCAAAAGCCTTGTCGCGATTCTTGTGGAACAGCGCAAAGTCGATCGGTTGAATCATGGTCCAGATCGGAATCGCTGTCCGCCGGTCGATCACCAGAATTCGCAGGCAGGGCTGGCTGGCCGAGGCATCGCCCCCGTTATAGCCAAACATCGGCCGGGTCGATGTGCTTACCACCAGCACCAGGTCAGCCTGATCCGGCTGCCCCACCAACTGATAGACACCCCTCGTCGCCAGAGCCTTGTAAAACTCCGTGTAAGCCCGCGCTGAATCTCCCGTAAACGTGTAGGAGAACCGCGCAATATCCGAGTTGCCGTTGGTCACAAAGATCCTCCCGGGATGCGCCAGCTCTGGAGGAATTGGCCCATCCTTGGCCACGTCATAGTTGTTCGGCATGTCAGGCAAGGCTCGGGCAACCTGTCCCAGAGACAAGGCAGCCAGCAGCAGAGCAGCAAAGGTCGTGAGGTGTTTCATCGCAATCGTCTCCTTGGTTCGTGCGTGGGTAAAGCAAACGGCAGGATCGAGAAACTACTGGGAATTCCATCGAAATTCCTGTCCACCCAAACCCTGACGCATACAGAAAGTTGTTCCCTCCATCGCAGATTTCCTTCGCCTGCGCTTCGGCTGCTGCGACTCTCCAACCCACCTGCTGCCAGCGTGTATCGTAAGGGCAGCCATGAAATCCGCCTTCCTGCGCCTGCTGAGTGCCTTGCCCGTCGTCTGGCTGGTGGTTTCGCTTGTCTTCCTGCTCATCCACCTGGTCCCCGGCGACCCCATCCAGCAGATGCTCGGCGACAGCGCCACGGCCGCCGATCTGGCGCGCCTTCGCCATCAATATGGCCTCGACCAGCCGCTCTGGACCCAGTATCTGCACTACTGGCGCAACGTGCTGCACGGGAATCTCGGCCAGTCCATCCACCTCCATGACTCGGTCCTGCACCTGATCCTCACACGCTACCCCTACACGCTGGCGCTCACCGTCTGCGCACTCGCCTTTGCACTGCTCCTCGCGCTTCCTGCCGGAGTCCTTGCCGCCGTCCATCGCGGCAGTTGGATCGATCAGTGCATCGGGCTCGTCAGCCTCACAGGACTCTCCACGCCCGCCTTTGCGCTGGCTCCGCTGCTCATTCTCTTCTTTTCCATCCGCCTCGGCTGGCTGCCTGTCTCCGGTGCCGGGGAGGGATCGCTGCTGCTACCCGGCAACTGGCCTTACCTCATCCTGCCTGCTTTCGGCATGGGGGCTTCGCTTGCCGCCATCCTCACCCGCGTCATCCGTTCCACCCTGCTTGAGGAACTCAATCAGGACTACGTGCGCACGGCGCGCGCCAAAGGGCTCAGCCAGTGGCGGGTGCTCTGGCACCATGCCCTGCGCAACGCGCTCATTCCGGTCGTCACCGTCCTCGGACTCCAATTCGGAGCCTTGCTCGCCGGTGCCATTGTCACGGAGACCATCTTCAGCTGGCCTGGCCTCGGCCGTCTGGTCGTCACCGCCATCTCGGCGCGGGACTACGCACTCGTGCAGGGATCGCTGCTCTGTATCGGGCTTACGTATGTCCTCGTCAATCTGCTGACCGATATGGCCTATCGCTGGCTGGATCCCCGCGTTCGCGGCTGACCATCGATCTCCGGTCCAACCCCGTCAAGCTCATCCAGCTTGTCGCTGCCTGCGCTTCCGTCTCAGGCCTGCGTCAATCCCGCGTCGCCGCCAGCTCCAGCATCGCCAGCGTCAGCAGCAGCACACGCTTCAGCCCCAGTTCGCGGTTCGTGGCGCAGTACCACTCGGCGCGCGTGTGCGGAGCACCACCCTCCCCGCCTGCGCCCAGTGAAATCGCCGACACACCCAGCGACAGCGGCCAGTTGGCATCTGTCGATCCCAGTCGCGGGTCGGTCTGCAGGTGCAGGTGCCGATCCACGGCCCGCAGCGTCTCCATCAGCGCATCGTTGTCCGGCAGTGCACCGGTTGGTCGATCCCCAATCTGTTCGATGGCAGCCCGAAGCGGAGCAAACACCACCATCCTTTTCTGCGCACTCTCCCGTGCGGTTGCATTCGCCGCGTCCACTGCATCCTCCACGGCGCGATGTAATGCCACCTCCAGCCGCAGCAGTTCTGTGGCATCGGTAGAACGAAAATCAATCGCTGCCGTCGCCTGCTCCGGAATGCTGTTCACGCTCGTGCCTCCATGCAGCGTGCCCACATTGAAGGTCGTCCGACTGGCTTCGTCCGGCATCGCTGCCAGTGCCAGCCGGGTCAGCGCCTCGCTCATCGCCAGAATTGGATTCGCCGTCCCGGCATCCGTAAAACTGTGGCCGCCCGGCCCGGTGATCGTCACCTCGAATCGCCTGCTTCCAAGCGCCTGCGTCACCACAGACTCCGCTCCGGCGCCATCCAGCACGATATGGCTCCGAATACGCTCGCGGAACGGTGCATGCGCATACAGATGTCGCATGCCGCGCAGATCCCCTTCGCCTTCTTCGCCCACATTGCCCACCAGCCAAAGATCGGCGTCTGGTACTACGCCGCCTGCCTGCATCGCCCCGGCCAGCGCCAGCATCCCCATCACGCCGGTCGCATTGTCGCAGGCTCCCGGACCCTCCAGCCGATCCTCGCTCACCACTGGATGCAGCGGCGTCTCCATCGGAAAAACCGTATCCAGATGCGCCGAAAGCACCACCACGCCGCCAGTGGCTGCATCCGTTCCGCTCCCAGGCATGCGTGCCATCACATTGCCCACCGCATCCATGCTCACCGCGTCCAGACCCATCGCCGTGAACCGCTCCAGCAGCCACTCCGATCGAGCACTCTCGGCAAAAGGTGGCGCGGGAATCGCCACCAGCTCTGCCTGCTGCAGCAGCAGTTGCCGGTGTTGCCGATGCAGCCAGCGGAAGGCCTCATGCACATCGCGCCGCTCGGCAAGCCCGGTAATTCGCGCGTAGGCCACGCTGGTGCCTTGTCGCGGTCTTCGTGTGCGGTTCATCGCAACTCCTCTGTCTGTGGCCGCCCGTCGTCGGCTTCGTCATACTCGACCGAGTGCAAAAACAATCCGCAGGCCGGCGCCGTCGGTCCTGCCGCTGCTCGTGACCGAGCTGCCAGAATCCCGACCATCGCATCGCGGGCGAACTGCCCCCGGCCAATCTCCAGCATCGTTCCCACCAGATTGCGCACCATGTGGTGCAGAAACCCGCTGCCGCGCACACGATACACCAGCAAATGCCCGTTACTCTCGGCCCATTGGCTGGAAAAAATCTCACGCACCGTCGTCCCCATCGTAGCCCCTAAGGTCGCGCTGTCCTCCGGTTGGGCATCCTCATAACCCGCACTTTGGCTGCCCGTTTCATGGCCGTCTGCGCCTCGGCCACGCTCCCGCAGCTCCGGATCGCTGGCGGCAAAGGATCGGAAATCATGTCTGCCCACTACCGTCTGCGCCGCAGCCTGCATCGCTGCCAGTTCCAGCGGCCAGCGGCAGACATGCACATACCGCACCTGAAACGGCGAACACAGCGCCCCACGATCGATGCGATACTCATACGTCTTGGCCCGCGCTGAGTGTCGCGCGTGGAATCCATCCGCAACAGGACAAGCTGAAAGCACCCGAATCGACGTCGGCAGTATCCGGTTCAGCGCACGCTGCAGATTCTCCCCCGGTATGGGTGCCGCCAGGGCAAAGCTGGCTACCTGCCCCAGCGCATGCACCCCGGCGTCCGTGCGTCCGGATCCCTGCGGCAGCGGAGACTCCCCCGTAATGCGCTGGAGCGCCAACTGTAGCTCGCCCTGTACCGTCACCTGCCCCGGCTGCACCTGCCAGCCGTGATAGTCGGTTCCGTCATAGGCAAGTGTGAGTTTCCAGTTCGGCATGCGCACTCGTTCCCCGTCTTCGTTCCCCGTGTCTTTTCCTGCTGTTTCATTCCCGTCCCTGCGCATCTTCCCGCAGGAATTCCTCTGCCTGCCAATCTCCCGGGGCACTTCCTGATTTTATGATGGAGAAGGAAGTCTGCACGGCAGACTGCCAGCAACACCATCGCGTCGGCTGCTTCGTCCGTCGGCGTCGTCACCACTCTCTGCTTGCCCGGTCCGGATCTTCCAGGTAACGTCTTCGGTCTGCTGGATTTTTGATCCTATGGCTCTGCCCATCCCCGGCGTTGCCCGTCTGCCGGATGGACTCGGGGAACTCCGGCAGGGAAATCCCTTACCGGAAGGAAACATGCCGCAGGGAACGAATCCCGGCTGCGGCGCGTATAGCGTGGTAGACATGGCAGGGCAGGCGCAGAATCCACATCCGGCTACTGGTGGAAAAATGCGTCCAAGCATGGGTCTGCCGCGTCTGATGTGTAAGTCCTCCGGCGCGAAAAGCCGCAGTGTGTCAGCTTGTATTTACCCAAGGAACGGGGAGAAGTGCATGGATTGGTTCAAATCAGATCGAGTGCCTGCAGATCCAGCGACAGGTCGCAAATCGCGCAACAGAAAAGCCATGGGCAGCCAGCGGCTGCGCGCCACAGCGGTGGCGTTGCTTGGGCTCACCACAGCCATGCCGCCCAGCCTGCTTGCGCAGAACACGAAGCCGACTGCCGGTGACAGGATCTACAAGGACCTTCCCGCCGCTCCCATACCGGCTCCCACCGTGCCGCTGTTCCTGCGCAGCACAGGTGTCAACTATGGCAAGGCGCGCACCTTTCTTAATGACCTTCCCGGACTCTACGCCCCGGTCCATGCGCCGCGCGCCAGCTTCATGAACTCCGTGCGCCTGACCGACCTCTTCAAGGGCGGCAAGATCTACCTGAGCCTGAGCGATGCCCTCACGCTGGCGTTAGAGAATAACTACGATCTGGCCATCGCCCGCTATAACCTCGATATTGCCGATACCGACGTGCTGCGCGCCCGCGCCGGCGGCGTTCTCCTCGGTGCACCCACGGCGCTGGTTACCAATACACTGGGCGGTGCTTCGCAGACGCTGACGGCCACCGGCGGCGGCCCTGGCGGCAGTGGTGCCAGCGCAGCCACCGGCTTTGGCGGAATCTCGCAGTCTGCAGACGGCGCTGGTCCTCTGCCTGAGGCCAACATCGACCCGACCATTACTGCTACGATCCAGCTCGAGCGTGCCAATCAGCCCCAGTCCAACCTGCTCTTTTCCGGTGGCAAGACGGCTCTGAATCAGAACACGGACCAGTACAACTTCGGCTACAACCAGGGCTTCTTCTGGGGTTCCCAGCTTGCTGTCACGCTTACCAACTCACGCGTCACCTCCGACAACCCGTTCTTCTCCTACAGCCCGCAGCTGACCTCCGTCTTCAAGGCTCAGGTCACCCAGCATCTTCTGCAGGGCGCTGGATGGTGGGTCAATCGCCGCCTCATTCAGGAGTCCATCTACGATCGTCGCCTTTCCGACTCCGCCTTCCGCCAGCAGGTCCTGTACACCGTCAACCAGGTGGAAAACATCTACTGGGCACTGGTGGGAGCCTACGAGGATGCGCAGTCGAAAGAGCGCGCCCTGCAGCAGAGCACGCAGGTAGCTTCGGATGACCGCAAGCAGCTTGCCATCGGCACCATGGCGCCGCTCGACGTCATTACCGCCGACTCCGCCGTGGCTACCGACAAGCAGGCGCTCATCAGCTCGCAGAGTAACCTGGAATATCAGCAGCTCATCTTGAAGCAGGCCATTGCCCGCAACCTGAATGATCCTGCTCTGACCAATGCCCAGATCATTCCCACCGACCGCGTGGACCTGACTCCACTGCCAGAAGAGGCGCAGAGCGTGGATGATCTGGTGCAAACGGCCTTCAAGCGCCGTCCGGAGCTGGAGCAGGCCACGCTCTCGCTCAAGAAGGATCAGATCACCTTGCGCGGTGCGCGGAACGGTCTGCTTCCCATGGTGGATGCCTATGCTTTCTATGGCTCCAGCGCGCTTGGCGGTGCACAAAGCCCATTTTGCTCTGAGGGTTTCGGAGCGGGCGCACAGAAGTGTCCTCCGGGAACCTTCCCGACCGTAACCACTTCGACAACCCTGGGGAACCTCTTCAACAGTTCAGCCTCGGACAAGGGCGTCGGATTCACCGTGAATATTCCGCTCGGGAATCGCGTCGCCCAGGCCCAGCAGTCCCGCGCGCAATTGGAATATCGCCAGGCCCAGCTTCGCCTGCAGCAGCTTTACACGCAGATTCGCATGCAGATCGTGAACCAGAAGTTTGCCCTGGTCAATGATCGTGCCGCTGTGCAGGCTGCCGAGGCCGCCCAGGTGCTCGATCAGCAAAGTCTGGATGACGAAGAGAAGAAGCTGAAGCTCGGAGCCTCCACCACCGCGCTGGTTCTGCAGCAGGTGCGCAATCTGGCCACGGCCAATGACAACCTGACCGACGCTCGCGTGGTCTATGCCCGCGACCGAGCCGAACTCTTCCAGCTGCTGGCCACCACACTCCAGCACTACGGCATCAACATGCAGGATGCAACCACCGGCAACGTGGGTGCGCAGCCCGTGGTTCCGGGGCTGCGGGCCGCCAAGCCCGGCAACGAGCCGACCCTGCCATCCCCAGGCGGCATGCAGTAAACCCTGCCACAGCACCCAACAGAAAAGCCCGCGCCACTCCGGCGCGGGCTTTTCCTTTCACAGGCTAAAAGATCTGGCCGAACTTCAGCGCTCCGCCAGGAAGTCCAGCATCTCAAAGAACTCCGGGAAGCTGATGGCTGCCGCCTCAGCACCGCGGATCAGCGTTTCGCCGCTGGCACGCAGAGCTGCCACGCTGAAGGCCATGGCGATGCGGTGGTCGCCGCCGGCATCAATGGTGGCGCCGTGCAGCGATTGCCCCCCGGGTACGTCCATACCGTCCTCGTGTTCTGTCACCTCAGCGCCCATGGCTCGCAGGTTGGCCACGGTCAGGGCAATCCGATCCGACTCCTTGACCCGCAACTCCCTGGCATCGCGGATGCGGATGCCGCCGCGGGAGTAGGGCGCAATGGCCGCCAGCACGGGCAGCTCATCGATCAGCTGTGCTGCCAGCGAGCCGGAGATCTCCGTCGATCCCAGACCCTGCGCCGGTGTGGTGATCTGCACCGTCCCCACCAGTTCCGCGTTCTGTTCCTCCAGATGCAGCACGGCAATCTGCGCTCCAAAGGCCGTCAGCACGTCGAGCAGTGTGGCGCGGGTAGGATTCAACCCCAGTCCGTCCAGAATCAGTTGCGAGCCAGGAAACAGCGCCGCTGCCGCCAGAAAGAAGGCCGCCGAGGAGATGTCTCCGGGAACAGTGGCCTCAATCGCTGAAAGCGGCTGCGGTCCAGTGATTGCCACCGAGCTGAGTCCGTTGTCCAGGTTGCGCTCAATCTGCGCTCCAAAGGCCCGCAGCGCCAGTTCGCTGTGGTCGCGGGTGCGGATCGCCTCGCGCACGGTCGTGGTACCGGCAGTCTGCAGGCCGGCCAGCAGGATGCAGGTCTTTACCTGGGCGCTGGGAATGGGCGTGGTGAAGTCGACCGGATGCAGGGCTCCGCCGACCACAGTCAGCGGGGCATGTCCGTCGGTGAGGGTAAGCGTGGCTCCCATCGCCTCCAACGGCTTGCGAATGCGCTCCATGGGCCGACGCGAGAGGGATGCATCGCCCACAAGCGTAAAGCTTCCCGGTTGCGCGGCCAGCAATCCGGAGAGCATGCGCATCGTGGAACCAGAGTTGCCGCAATCCAGCGGCTCGCTGGGCGGACGCACCGTGCCGCCAACGCCGGTAATCTCCACCGTGCCATCCTCCAGCCGCCGCACCGAGGCTCCCAGTTGCGTCATGCAAGCCAACGTGGAGGCACAGTCGGCGCCTGTGGAAAAATTGCGAAAGCGCGAGACTCCGGAGGCAAAGGCAGCCAGCATGCCGTAGCGATGGCTGATGGATTTGTCGCCTGGCAGGCGAATGGACCCGAGTATATTCTTGGCAGGCCGGATCAGGCGTTCTTCAGTCGCAGTATGCACGGAAACTCCATAAGGTATCAATATCCATCAGTGTATCGAACCCCAGGCCAGAGCTTCTGGGGAAGCGGTTGGGGAGCTGGCACTGCCGCTCAACCAAGCCCTCACTCGGGAACCGGAATTCGCGCAGATCAGCGGATCGCTTCCTGCTTTTCCGGCGGCAGAGTGTTGTTTTCCGGCAGCAGGGTGTCCAGCACCAGCAGGCATGCACCGATGACAATGGCCGAGTCTGCAAGATTGAAGTCCGGCCAGTGGTAGCGGATGATGTGGACCTCCAGGAAGTCAATCACCGAGCCAAAGCGGATTCGGTCATAGAGATTCCCGACGGCCCCACCCAGAATCAGTGCCCAGGAAACCGTGGTGAGCGAGAAGCGACGGCTCATGCGCACCAGCACTACCAGTATGGCAACCGAGGCCAGCAGGGAAAAGCTGACCAATGCCCAGCGAACGCGCTGCGGGGTGGTGGAGTCGGCAAACAGCGAAAATGCCGCTCCCTCGTTGAAGACATGCGTCAGCCGGAAGACACGGGGAATCACCACGATGGCATGGCCAACGGCGATGTGAACGCGTATCCACTCCTTCGAGGCGCGGTCAAGCAGCACCACGATCAGGGAGATAAGCAGAAGCCAGGGAAGACGGGATCGAGAGGTCATTGCACGGACTCCGATGCTGCCACAGTCGAAGCTGCGGCGGAAGCTGATGCGGTCGGCGGTGGAACCTGCATGGCCTGCAATGCCTGATGGCATCGCTCGCACACATCCTGCCAGGCGCCATACGGACGAACGGAAGGCATGAAGTTCCAGCAGCGGTTGCAGCGCGAACCCGTTGCAGGCTTTACGGTTACCTGCAGCTGATCTCCCGGAATCACAGTCACGCGCGAGACATTCAGAATCTCCTTCAGGTCCGAGGCGTACTTCTGGAGCAGATCGAGCGAAGCCCCGTGGGCCGCAATCTCCAGTTCTGCTTCAAGAGATTTTCCTATCTCTTTGTTCTGGCGAGAGTTCTCCAGCGCAAGAAGTGCAACATCGCGCAGCTCCAGCAGAGACTTCCACTCGGCAAGCAGCGGCGCTGGATCATCCGGGTACAGATCGGATGGCCTGGGAAACAGGCTCAGGTGAACGCTGGCGGCGCGGTCCGGGAGGGCGGGAAGGTAGTTCCAGACCTCCTCAGTGGTGAAGCTGAGAATGGGAGCCATCAGGCGAACGAGAGCTTCCGTGATCTGCCAGAGTGTGGTCTGGGCCGAGCGGCGAGCTGCCGAAGCGGGTGCGAAGGTATACATTCGATCCTTGAGCACATCCAGATAGAAAGCTGAAAGGTCAGAGATTGCAAACTCATTTATTGCGTGGTAGATACGGTGAAATTCGAAAGCACTGTACCAACCCAGGACCCGGGCTGTCAGATCGCGGGTGCGAGCCAGCATATAGCGATCCAGTGGCAGGAGCTGGTCAAAAGGCAAAGCATCGGTGGCCGGTTGGAAGCCGTGGAGATTGCCCAGCAGGAACCGGAAGGTGTTCCGGAGCTTGCGATAGATCTCGGCACAGCGGCGCATCAGATTGTCGCTGGCGGCCATGTCTTCGCGGAAATCGACAGAGGCGATCCAGAGGCGAACGATCTCTGCGCCCATCTTTTCTGCCACATCCACCGGGTCCACGCCGTTGCCCAGAGATTTGGACATAGCGCGGCCCTGCTCGTCGAGCGTCCATCCGGCCGTGGCAACGTGCGAGTACGGGGCGCGATTCCGCAGGGCAACCGAAGCCAGCAGTGAGGAATGGAACCAGCCGCGATGCTGGTCGCCGCCTTCCAGATAGAGGACGGTGCGCTCCGGCTGGTTGTAGATAGGGCTCAGATCGGGGTCGGATTCTGCAACGGCATGCCAGCTGGAGCCGGAGTCGAACCAGACATCGAGGATATCGGTCTCCTTGCGGAATTCGGCATGGCCACAATGCGCACAGCGGGTTTCCGGGCCAATGAGGTCGGCGATGGCCACCTCATGCCAGGCTTCGGCTCCCTTCTGTTCCACCAGACCGACGATCCGGCGGTTGAGGTCGGCATCGAGAATCGGCTGATTGCAGCTTGTGCAAAGCAGCACGGCGATGGGCACGCCCCAGATACGCTGCCGCGAGATGCACCAGTCGGGGCGGGTGGCAATCATGTTCGTGATGCGCTCTTTGCCCCAGGACGGATCCCAGACTACGCGATCAATCTCCTCGATCGTGCGCTGCCGGAAGGTGGTCTGGCTGCCGTCGGCTCCAATTACCGGAGTCTCCAGACCAATGAACCATTGCTCGGTGGCGCGGAAGATGACCGGCTTGTGGCAGCGCCAGCAATGTGGGTAGGAGTGATGAATATCCTGCTGGGCCAGCAACGCTCCGCGCTGCTGCAGCAGTTCGATGATGAGTGGGTTGGCGGCAAAGACTTTTTTGCCGTCAAAGGCAGGCGGTTCGGCTTCCGGCCAAAGCGCAGGATCAACCCGAAGCACGCCGGCATTGTCGACTCGACAGGTGGGATCGAGGTTGTAGCGGACGCCGGTGTAGAAATCGTCGGCTCCGTGCGAAGGCGCGGTATGGACGGCACCTGTGCCCTGATCGGCGGTTACGTAGTCCGCCAGCACACCAAGAATGGAGCGATTCAGGAAAGGGTGCTGGTAGGTAGAGCATTCAAGCGATGCTCCAGGAAATCTTGTAATCTCCTTGTATTCAGAGAGCTTGCATGCCTCCAATACCTGCTCCGCGAGTGCGGCGGCCACCAGATAGACCGGCCCGTTCGGCTCCGGTGCCGCCAGCGCCACATAGTCGAAGGTGGGTTGGAAGGCGACCGCCAGCGACGCCGGCAGGGTCCAGGGGGTGGTGGTCCAGATGATGGTGTATACGGACCGGCCGGCCAGCGCGGGGCTGAGTGCGGCAGGGTCGGAGGTGAGCGCATACCGGACGTAGACAGAAGGGCTGGTATGCATCTCGTACTCGATCTCGGCATCGGCCAGAGCGGTACGGTCGTGGATGCACCAGTAGACCGGCTTGAGTCCGCGATAGACGAAGCCGCCTTCGAGGAAGCCATAGAAAGCCTCCAGGGTGCGCGCCTCGTAGTCGCGGGACATCGTGGCATAGGGGGCGTTCCAGCGACCAAAGCAGCCCAGTCGGACAAACTGCGAGGTCTGCAGATCGACGAAGCGCTGGGCATAGGCGCGGCAGGCGGCCAGCACGTCCGCAGGCGGCATCTCCAGTTTCTTGCGTCCCAGCTGCTCGTCCACCTTGATCTCGATCGGCAGTCCGTGGCAGTCGTAGCCGGGGACGTAGGGCGAGTTGAAGCCGGCCATGGTCTTGGACTTGACCACGAAGTCCTTGAGCCCCTTGTTCAGGGCGTGGCCCAGATGCAGCGGTCCATTGGCGTAGGGAGGTCCGTCGTGGAGCAGATAAGCCGGGCGGGGCTTGCCGTCGATGGGTTCGGCGGCTGCCTTCCGAATCTGACCGTAAAGGTCCATCTGGCTCCACAGGGCCAGTTGCTGAGGTTCCCGCTGGGGCAGATTGGCTTTCATGGGAAAGTCAGTCTGCGGGAGGGTGAGCGTGGACTTCAGTTCGGGCACGTCGGCGGCGGGATGGGAGTTGGGTTCTTTGGATTGCATGGTGTCGAAATTCCAGTGTAAATCGGCGGCGGTGGAAAAAACCGGTGACTTGATCGGCTTCGTATCGTCTATTGTGAAGAGAGAGCGTGCGGTGGGTGCGGAAGACAGCGCCTGCCATCCTCCAGCATAATGAAGAGATGACCTGTGCGGACGGATGTGCGCCGGGTAAATGCGGCATCCGACGGGAACTCCCCGCCCGTGGAGTTGGTAGAGAACGATGACGAACGACGTGATGAATCCACCGGAAGCAGAGATGGAGACGGAGAAGTCTGCGGCCCCGGCGGCAGGCAAAGCCGAGGGGAGCGATGGTCTGGAGGCGCTGACGGGCAAGGCCTTCCGCCAGAAGAATCTCTTCGTGGAACTCTATGAAAATCTCTACGACGCCATGTTTCCACCCAAGCTGCCGCCACTGGAACTGACCAGCCAGCCGATTCCGGTCAAGGATCCCATGGCGACGGAGCGGAACCCGGTTTCCTATGCCATATCAGCGGCCATCAATATCGGTATCATCCTGTTCTTCCTGTTTGCCTTCCGGCATCAGATTGCCGCCGTGGTGCCTCCGAAGCTGATGAACCTGGCCAACATTGATATCCCGGCATGGAAGCCGATGACGCCGCAGTCGGGCAAGATGGGCGGTGGTGGAGGCGGCGGGGATCATGACATGGTGAACCCGATCAAGGGACACCTGCCGAAGATTGAGAAGAATCCCGTCGTGACGCCGCAGGTCATCCGGAACGATCATCCCAAACTGGCCATCGAGCCGGCGATCAACGTACAGCAGAACATCAAGCTTCCGGACAATCCGGCTTTGCCGAATGTGGGTGTGCTGGATTCGACCAATAAGGTGGTGCTGTCGAACGGTCAGGGAGCGCATGGCGGCATGGGATCCGGCTCCGGCGGTGGTCTGGGCAGCGGTAGCGGCAATGGCATCGGCCCGGGTTCGGGCGGCAACATGGGCGGCGGTGTCTACCAGGTGGGCAACGGCGTTTCCGCGCCGTCAGTCATTTATTCCGTGCAGGCGGAGTTTTCCGATGAGGCCCGTCGCGCCAAATATGAAGGTGCGGTTCTGATCGGGTTGATTGTGGACGCTCAGGGCAGGCCGCAAAACGTGCATGTGGTGCGGTCGCTGGGGATGGGGCTGGATGAAAAAGCCCTGGAGGCGGTGCGCCAGTATCGCTTCAAGCCAGCGTTTGACCGTGCGCTGGGTCGCCCGGTGCCGGTGATGCTCAATATTGAGGTGAACTTCCGCCTGTTCTGAGTCTTGATTCCGACTTCGGGGCGGAGCCTCGCCAGCGTAAGGGTGCATATTTCCTCACTCGGCTCGCGTGCGACATTCCACACAAACTGAAGAGGGGAACTGCTGCGGCAGTTCCCCTCTTCAGTCTAGGCAAGCGTCTGCTTCAGCCAAGGACAACAATGGGCTGAAAGAGTGTACCGGCAATGCGCCGGGCAATCGCCACCAGATCCTGGGGATCGCTGAACACCTTGACCAGCGGGGCGAGGGAAAACTCCGGCAGGTTGATCTGGGCGCCGTTGCGGAGTCTGCCCAGGGTGAAGGAGTCGGCGGTGACGGCCGGGAACTCGGGAAGCATGAGCCGGGGATGAATGCAGCAGGCAGCGAGGTCGTTTCCTCCGGGGTGGTCTGTCGCCATAGACTCCAGTGCAGCCAGCGGATATGCCTGGTCGATTGTGAATGCTCCGGCCTGGGTGCGTCGGAGTGTGGCCAGATGTGCGCCGCAGCCGAGCCGTTGGCCAAGGTCGTGGGCAATGGAGCGGATATAGCCACCGGCACTGACGGTGATGGTGAAGGTGGCCGTGTCTCCGGTGAAGGAGTCGATGGTGAACTGCGAAACAAGGATGGAGACCGGCTGGAGTTCGACGGATTTGCCCTGACGTGCAAGCTGGTAGGCGGGAGTTCCGGCGATCTTCTTCGCCGAGTAGGCCGGCGGAGTCTGTAGAATCTGTCCGCGGAAGCCCTCAGCAGCGGCACGTAGCTGTTCGGCAGTGAAGCTGACGGGCTGCTCGGCAGACACAGCCGTGCCGTCGGCATCCCAGGTGTCTGTGGCAAAGCCGAAGCGGATGCTGCCGGTGTAGGTTTTCTCTGCAGAGGAGAAGAACTGAGCCAGACGGGTGAATCGGCCCAGGAGCACAGGCAATACTCCGGTTGCCATGGGATCGAGTGTGCCCAGGTGTCCGATGGAGCGCTCGCCGGTGATGCGGCGGAGTCGATGAATCACGTCGTGGGAGGTAATGCCGGAGGGTTTGTCGAGGATAAGCAGACCGTTCACTTTACTACTCTATCGCTGTTGGTGCCCGGTGCCGGTGCCAATGGCTTGGCGTGACTGGGAGGGGAATGCAGTTTGGGCGTAGAATGCGATCGGCTGCGGAAAACAATTCCCGATGCAGCGGAAATGAGGATGTGCGGATGCGATGGAATCGATGGGCGATGCTGCCGGTGATGGCGGTTGTGTTGGGTGGAATGAGTCGGATGCCCGTGGCGGAGGCGCAGGGCGGGATGGCAGCAACTACACCAAAGAGCGTGCAGGCGGTGGAGGCTGCCGATGCAGGGCGGCTGGGTGATAAATTTGCTGCGCTGGCCGGTGCCATGGCTGGCAAATATGACTGGCGTCCCATGGAGGGTGTGCGGTCGGTCAGCGACGTATTCAACCTGATGCTGCGCGAAAATGGCATGCTGACCCACGTGCTGGAGGGTAGTGCCATGCAGCCCGGCGCAAAGATGGAGCCGATCAACGATCCGGCCCGGATGCAGGATGCGCTCAAGGCTTCCTATGCGGCACTGCAGAAGACGATTCAGGGCATGAGCGACAGCCAGATGCAGCAGTCGATCAAGCTGTTTGGGCGGGAGATGACCCGGGAGAATGCGTTGATGATGATGCTTTCCGATCAACACGAGCACCTTGGCCAGTCCATTGCCTACGCGCGGATGAACCATGTGGTTCCGCCGTGGTCCCGCAGGCACTGAGCTGCGAGGTCTGGCTATGAGGTATATCCTTGGCGCTGCACTGTCACCTGAGGGTGCAGCGTAACCCTCTGGCGAGTTCGCGTTTCTGGGCGGTTTCCTCCATCTCCCGAACTTTCCGAGATACCCGAGTGCATGGCCGCCAGATGCTGCGAGAAGACGTTGATCCCACCGAAGAGAGAATCGGCAGTTGTTGGCCAGGCACACCTCTGTGAATCGAGTGGCAGGGATGTGCCGACGGCCCGGCAGGCCCGGTATGATGGGTATGCAAGTAGACGATTCCAGGCGAGTACGACGGCACGTCGCCTGATACCGAACGGACAATGATTCCATGATGAAGCAGTATGTGCGGTTTGCCGCATGGGCAGGATTGGTGATGGCCGCAGGTGCGGTCGCGTGGGCGCAGGCGGGTCAGCTTGGCCCGGTTCCCGTGAACTCGATGTATACCCATGCGACGGGAATTGCCGTCGATGGACATGGGAACCTCTTTGTGGCCGATGCCGGAGCGGCGCAGGTGGATGAGATACTGGCCGGAACCGGCGGCGCAGCGGCGGGCACGGTTTCCAGCGGTTCTACGGTGGTCACCGTGGGATCCGGATTCCAGAAGCCCACTGGCGTTGCAGTCGACGCCATGGGTAACGTCTTTGTGGCCGATGCCGGAGCGGCGCAGGTGGATGAGATTCTGGCCGGAACTGGCGGAGCGGCGGCCGGCTCGGTGACCAATGCTTCCACCGTGGTGGCTCTGGGTTCGGGCTGGATGCAGCCGTCGGGCGTTGCCGTGGATATGCACGGGAATGTGTATGTGGCCGATCCGGCAGCTCTGGCCGTGAAGGAAATTGCCGCCGGAACCGGCAGCGCGGCAGCCGGAACCGTGAATGCCAGCTCCACGGTGACCGTGGTTGGCGCGGGCTTCTCGCAGCCGTCGAGTGTGGCCGTGGACACCTCCGGCAATGTGTACGTCGGCGATCCCGGCAGCAAAAAGCTCTTTGAGATTGAGGCCGGAACAGGCGGCGCAATGACCGGTATGGTCAATGCCAGCTCCACCGTGATCACCCTGACGCCGACCAACGCCAATCCTCTGGGAGTCTCCGTCGATCCTGCCGGGGATGTCTTCTTTGCCTCCCCTGTGCCGGGAGCCGTCTATGAGATACTGGCCGGCACCGGCAGTGCGGCCTCTGGCACCGTAAATGCCACCTCCACCGAGGTGGCGCTGGGCAACTGGACCACGCAGCCGACGGCGCTGGCAGCCAACACCACTGGTACCGTGTTTGTGGTGGCCTCCAACTCGGTCTGGCAGGTGGCGGCCAACTCCAGCAGCGGTGCTACCCCGGTGGGCAACTTTACCCTTTCCGTGAACCAGGGAACCAGTGTGGTGAGCACGCAGGAGGGCGTTACGGTTACCGTCCCCTACAGCGTGACCTCAACCAGCGGCTTCACCGGAATGGTATCCATGACCTGCGCCGCTCCGACGGGCTACACCTGCCAGTTGAGTCCGGCTTCGTTGTCTCTGACCCAGGGCGCTACCCAGAGCGGTACCCTGACGGTCACCCAACCAGCAGCCACTGCCGCCCTGCGCGCATCGGGACAGGCGACAGAACGTTCTCGCGGAGCACTGGCACTGGCCTCGCTGCTGTGGATGCCAGGTATGCTCGTCGGCGGACTGGCCTTCCGGCGGAAGCTGGCACGGAACTCAGCCTGGATGCGCTGGATGGGATTTTGCGTGGTGCTGTTGAGCGGGGCAGGACTGCTGAGCGGATGCAACTACACCAATCCGAATTACCAGACGCACCAGACAAGCTATCAGGTAACTGTGATGGTGACAGCATCGGGCGGAACGGTGCAGCAGAATGTGCCGCTCTATCTGCAGGTGCAACTGCCTGGATCCACCACGGGCACTACCCCCGCATGGCGCGGTACGGGTATGTAGTCAGAGTGGAACAGAAAACACGAAGGCCGCGGCAGGGAATCTGTCGCGGCCTTCGTGTTTTCTGTTCCAGTGCAGGGAAACTGCCGTCGCTTCAGAGTGAGATGTTGCCACCGGGCTGGCGGATGAGCGACAAAAACTCCGCACGGGTCTGCTGTTCGCGATAGCAGCCTACCATGGTGGAGGTCACGGTGGTGGACTGTTGCTTTTCCACGCCGCGCATCATCATGCACATGTGGCGAGCCTCAATCACCACACCTACGCCGCGTGGCTCGATCGCCTCCTGAATGGCGTCGGCAATCTGCCGGGTCAGCCGCTCCTGCACCTGCA
>JAKBAG010000273.1 GCA_021809235.1 Acidobacteriota bacterium | reverse complement strand
TGCCGGCATCATTGAAACCCACGGTCGCAAAGGCGTCGCCGAGCTCGCCCGCCAGTTGGAAAGCGTCCCCCGCCGCCAGCTCGAGTACAAGGGCGCCATCTTCGAGGAGATGGATGTCGATGCCATTCTCGCCCGCAGGCCTGCCGTCGTCCTGGTTGACGAGTTGGCCCACACCAACGTCAACGGCAGCCGCAACCGCAAACGCTACGAGGATGTGCTCGAACTGCTTGCCGCCGGCATCGACGTTCTCACCACCGTCAACATCCAGCACGTTGAAAGCCTCGGGCCCACCATTCAGGGCATCACCGGCATCTCGGTCCGCGAAACCGTTCCCGATTGGGTGTTCGAGCGTGCCGATCAGGTCGTCATGGCCGACCTCACGCCGGAGGCCCTGCAGACCCGGATGCAGCGCGGCGACATCTATCCCCAGGACCGCGCCGATCGCGCTCTCGGCAACTTCTTCCGTCGCGGCAACCTGATGGCTCTGCGCGAACTCGCCCTCCGCCAGGTTGCCCGCACCGTCGATCGCAGCCTCGATGCCTATCTCCGTCGCAAGCGCTTCGGAGACCACTGGCAGGTGCAGGAACGCGTCGCCGTCTGCATGAGCGCCAGTCCCTCCGCCCAGCAGCTCATCGCCCGTGGCGCACGCATTGCCGAGGGCATCGACGCCGAGCTTTTTGTCCTTCACGTTAGCGACAGCGAGGAGCTTGATCCCGAGGAGCGCCGCAGCCTTCAGGCAAACATCCGCTTTGCGGAAAATCTCTCGGCGCAGGTTGTCTTCCTCAAGGGCAAGACCGTTGCCAGTTCCGTTGCCGCCTTCGCCCGGGAAAAGCGCATCACCCAGATCATTGTCGGACGAAAATCCGTCCACGGCTTCCGTAAATATCTCTACTACTCCGCCATCCAGCGCCTGCTCAAAGGTGCGCCGCAGGTCGATGTCCACATCGTTACCCAGGACACACGCTAGCGTTTGAGAGCACTCCCGCGCCATCCCCATTCCTCCCGCTTCGGAAGCAATAATTCTGCTCGTGTGCCCGTCTTTATGGGTTTTTTATTCCTTCTGTCGCACACTCATCACTGGGATGCTCCCGGCATCAGCCTGCTTCCGTTGCCCTGCATCCTGCCAGCGCCGCAGTGCCTTCTCCGCAGCACGCATCGGAGACAAATCCAGGCACACGCGTGGAGTTCGTGTCCTGCCAGGGGGCTTGCCATGTCGGATCTGTTTGCCGTCTTTGTCTCCGTCCTGTTCTTTACCCTGGCCTTTGGCTATCTCCATGCCTGCCAGCGATTGAGGTAAATCCCATGTCCTTTGAAACTGCAGTCGTTCTTGCTCTTTCCATCCTCCTGATGGTCTATCTGGTCTACGCGCTGCTGCGCCCGGAGAAGTTCTGATGTCGGCCAACGGTTGGTTGCAGATTCTGGTACTCTTTGCCATCCTTCTCCTGCTCACCCGTCCTCTTGGTCACTATCTGGCGCGGGTCTTCGAGCGCGAATCGACCGTTCTTGATCCCGTCTGCTCGCCTGTCGAGCGACTGCTTTACCGGCTTTGCGGCATCGATGCCCAGGCGGAGATGACCTGGATCGAATACGGACTGGCGCTGCTTGCCTTCAGTCTTGTCTCCATGCTGCTGCTCTACCTGCTGCAGCGCCTCCAGCTCTGGCTGCCGCTCAATCCCGAGCACCTGCCCGCCGTCCCCAGCCTGCTCGCGCTGAACACAGCCGCATCCTTCACCACCAACACCAACTGGCAGGCATACACGCCGGAGACGACCATGAGCTATCTGACCCAGATGGCTGGTCTTGCCTACCATAACTTCGCCTCCGCCGCCGTAGGGCTAGCCGTCGCGGCCGCCGTCATCCGCGGCATTGCCCGCCGTGAGCAGCAGACCCTCGGCAACTTCTGGGTGGATCTCACCCGCGTCACCTTCCGTGTGCTGCTTCCCGGAGCGTTTGTGCTTGCCCTCATCCTCGTCAGCCAGGGCGTGGTTCAGAATCTCCGCCCCTATGACACAGCGCACCTGCTCCAACCCACCACAGCGCAGTCCACCCAGCGCATCGCACAGGGTCCAGTCGCTTCGCAGGAGGCCATCAAGGAGCTGGGCACAAACGGCGGCGGATTCTTCAACGCCAACAGCGCCCACCCCTTTGAAAATCCCACCCCGCTGACCAATTTTCTTGAGATCCTCGCCATCCTTCTGCTGCCTGCTGCGCTTACCGCCACGCTCGGTCGCATCACCGGCTCTCCGCGTCACGGCTGGGCAATCTTTGCCGCCATGTCCTTCTTCTTCTTTGCCGCCCTATTCGTTGCCGTTCGGGCAGAATCCGCTCCCAATCCGCTGTGGCACTCGGTCAGCCAGCATGCCTCTGCCACCCAGTCGGGAGGCAACATGGAGGGCAAGGAGGTTCGCTTTGGCATCGCCAACTCCTCGCTCTTTGCCGTCGCCACCACAGACACCAGTTGCGGCGCTGTCAATTCCATGCATGACTCCTTCACCCCGCTCGGCGGTCTCGTCCTGCTCACCAACATGCTGCTCGGGGAAGTGGTCTTTGGCGGTGTCGGCAGTGGCATCTACGGCATGATTATCTTCGTCGTACTCGCTGTTTTCATCGCCGGACTCATGGTCGGCCGTACCCCCGAGTATCTGGGCAAAAAGATCGAGGCCTTTGACGTCAAAATGGCCATGCTTTACACGCTGATCTTTCCCCTCATCGTGCTCACCTTTGCCGCCATCTCCCTGCTGCTGCCGCACCTCGGCCTCGCCAGCCTGAACAACTCCGGGCCGCACGGCCTCACCGAGATTCTCTACGCCTATACCTCGGCTGCTGCCAACAACGGCTCGGCCTTTGCCGGACTCAACGTAAACACCGACTGGTACAACCTAACGCTGGCCTTCGCCATGCTTGCCGGTCGCTTTCTCATGATCGTTCCCGTCCTCGCCCTGGCTGGCAATCTGGCCTCCAAGCGCTACACGCCGCCCTCTCAGGGAACCTTCCCGGTCACCACTCCGCTGTTTGCCGTCCTGCTCGTCAGCGTCATTCTCATCGTCGTGGCTCTGACTTTTTTCCCTGCACTCAGCCTCGGTCCGGTCCTTGAGCACCTGCTGCTCCAGGCCGGCCACAGCTTCTGAGGAGATTGCCGCCCATGATGTCTACCGACAGGAACCGCAAGCACTCGCCGCGTAAAAAATCCCTCTGGGATCGCCGCATCGTCTCTACCGCCTCCGTCGATGCCCTGCGCAAGCTCGATCCACGGCTGATGGCCCGCAACCCCGTCATGTTCGTCGTGGAAGTCGGCTGTGTGCTCACCACCGTGCTCGTGCTTCGCGACATTTTCGCCCACCGGCCGGCCATCGGCTTCGATCTCCAGATCACTCTCTGGCTCTGGTTCACCGTCCTCTTCGCCAACTTTGCCGAGGCCATGGCAGAAGGCCGCGGCAAGGCCCAGGCAGACGCCCTGCGCCGCGCCAAATCCGAAACCATCGCCCATCGCTTCGCAGTCAACGGCGAGCTCGAAGAGGTTCCCAGCACAAAGCTGCGCATGGACGATCTGGTGCTCGTCGTCGCCGGCCAGCTCATCCCCGGCGACGGCGAAGTCATCGAGGGGATTGCCTCCGTCGATGAGTCCGCCATTACCGGCGAATCGGCTCCCGTCATCCGCGAGGCGGGGGGCGACCGTTCGGCCGTCACCGGCGGCACGCGAGTGCTCTCCGACCAGC
>JAKBAG010000272.1 GCA_021809235.1 Acidobacteriota bacterium | reverse complement strand
ACATCCTCACCCAGTCCAATGTGCTAACGCGCGTCGCCGGTGTCTTCGCCTGCGGCGATGTGCAGGACCGGCGCTACCGCCAGGCCATCACTGCGGCAGGCACCGGATGCATGGCAGCGCTGGAGGCCGAAAAGTATCTGGAAGAGCATGGCCACTGAGTCCAGCCCGGACGACTCCCTGAGCGATCGCCTGCTTCGGCTTGAAGATGCCATTGCCGCAGCCTGTCGTGCTGCTTCCCGGGCCCGCTCGCAAGTTACGCTGATGGCTGTCTCGAAGACCCATCCGGTTGAGGCCATGATGGCCGTCCGCTCGCTAGGGCCCACGCTCTTTGGCGAAAATCGCGTGCAGGAGTTTGCCGCCAAGGCGGCGCAGCTGTCCCCCACGCAGCGCAGCGCATTGCGCGTCCATCTCATCGGCCATCTACAAAGCAACAAGGCTGCCCGCGCCGCGGAACTCTTCGACGGCATCGACTCGCTCGACTCGCTGCCACTGGCCCAGCGCCTGCAGGCCGCCGCTGCCGCGCAAGGCAAAATCCTTTCCGTACTGCTGGAGATCAAACTCTCCGACGAGCCGACGAAAACCGGCCTCGTACCCGGATCGCAGGCCCTTGATGCACTGCTGGAGCAGCTTCCAGACCTGTCCCATCTGCGCGTCGACGGCCTGATGACCATCGCGCCGCTTGGCCGCAATCAAGCCGAGACGCGCAACTGCTTCCGGGCCCTGCGGCAGTTGCGCGATCAGCTCCAGGTGGCACATCCCCGGCTGGAGCTCCGCGAGCTGTCGATGGGCATGAGCTCCGATTTTCCGCTTGCCATTGCCGAGGGTGCCACCCGCATCCGTGTCGGCACCGCGCTCTTTGGCGCGCGTACAGCACCACAACCATGAATCCAACCATGGCACTCCGTCCGCACCCGGAGGGCTGCACACTGAGCCTGCGCGTGCAGCCCGGCGCGCGGAAAAGCGCTCTGCTCGGCCCCTCTGCCGGCGGCACACAGTGGCGGATTGCCGTGACGGCTCCGCCGGTGGACGGTAGCGCCAATCTGTCTCTGCTGCGTCTGCTTGCCAGCCACTTCTCCCTCTCGCGCAGTTCCGTTCGGCTGCTTCACGGCGAACACAGCCGCGACAAAGTCGTCCTGTTACGCGGACTCACTCCGGAACAGGCTGCGGCACTGCTGCCAGCGATTCCCTCTGGCTGAAGCCGCACTTCCCGTGCCACCCTGCCTGCGGGTACACTCGCTGTGACCCTACTCCCGCTGTTGCAGGAATCCTCATGTCCTCGCTCTACGCACTCTGTCTGGCTATCATCGTTCTGGCTCTGCTGGCCGTTGCGCTCTATCGCGCCACCACCGTCAAGACCAAAGCCGACTTCCTCGTTGCTGGCCGATCGCTTCCGGCCATCGTTCTGGTCTTCACGTTGCTCAGCTCCTGGATCGGTGCCGGCTCTCTGTTTGCCGGTGCCGAGGCTGCGTACCGCAACGGCTTTGCAGCCCTGTGGATTCCCGCTGGCGGCTGGATCGGTCTGCTGCTCATCTACTTCATCGCTCCCCGCGCCCGGCGCTTTGCCCGCTTCACCATCCCCGATCTGCTGGAGGCGCGCTACAACCAGATGGCGCGAATCCTCGGCACCATCGCCATCGTCTTTGCCTACACCGGCATTGCCAGCTACCAGTTTCGCGGTGGCGGCGATGTCCTCCACCTGATCTTTCCCGACCTGGTCACGCCCACACTGGGCACCTACCTGATTGCCTTTTTCGTCATCGTGCTCACGGCGCTGGCTGGCATGTCCTCGGTTGCTTATTCCGACGTTCTCATCGGCAGCGTGGTTACGGTGATCTGTATCATGGCTGCGCCCTATCTGCTGCATCAGGCCGGGGGATGGTCTGGTGTGCATGCCGCGCTGCCGGCCACCCACTTCCAGATTCTTGGCAACCTTACGCCCATCCACGCGCTGGAATTTCTCTTCCCCACGCTGATGCTCATGCTGGGCAATCAGGCCATGTACCAGAAGTTCTTCTCCGCACGCTCGGAGCGGGATGCTCGCCTTTCCGTCGTGGGCTGGATCATCGGAACAGTCATTCTGGAGTCGCTCATCGTCGCCATCGCCGTCTTTGGCTCGGCCTTGTTTCCTACCGGTGAGGTCTCCCAGCACCCGCGGGAAATCATCGCCTACACAGCCCGCCACGGCCTGCCCGCCATGCTCGGTGCACTGCTGCTGGCGGCAGTCTTCGCCAAGGTCATTTCCACTGCATCGAACTTCCTGTTTTCTCCTGCTACCAATCTGGTGAATGACGTCTTTGTCCGCTACCTGGCCCCGGAGGCAGGCAACAAGCGCGTCCTCATCGTCAGTCGACTTTTTGTTGTCCTGCTCGGCTGCTGGTCGCTTTACCAGGCAGTCTATGCCGAAAGCATCCTGGAGAAGATGCTCTGGGCCTACACCATTTACTCAGCCGCACTCACGCCTGTCATCCTGGCCGCCTTCTACTCTCGGCGCGTCACCGCACACGGAGCAGTCGCTGCCATCGCCAGCGGCACGGCCATCACGCTGGCCTGGGATGCGCCTGGATTCCGCACCCTGTTTCCGGCTTGGATTGCCCAGCGCGACGCCATCTTTCCTGCGCTCTTCGTCGCCGTGGCGGCCATGGTGCTGGTCAGCCTCTTCACCACCGCTCCCAGCGCCGAGCAGCTGGCAAGCTTTCACGAGTAGCCACCTTGCCCGTTGTCCGCATGCTCGTCGAACTTCGCATCCCTCTGGCCCGTTCGCTCAAGGATCGCAGGCAGGTCGTCCGCTCCATCAAGCAGCGGCTGCAGCACAGCTTCCATCTCTCGGTCGCTGAGATGGACGAGGCCGTCACCTGGCAATCCGCCACGCTGGGCTTGGCTGCCATCTCCTCATCCCGTGACCTGCTGCGCAGCCAGATGCAACAACTGGAACAGGCAATCCACAGGATGGCCGAGGATCTCGGAGCGGAGGTTGCAGACTGCTGGTGGGAGTTCCTGGAGGCAGTCGCAGAAGAAGATGCCGCCTCCAGCGCGGACCCGGAATGATCCCGCCGTCACAGATGCGGCCGCATCAAAACAAATCCATCTGAAAGTCGGAGTGCATGCCTCTCATACCGGAAACTGAAGTCACCATGTCTCGCTTTCTGGATCAGATTCCTGCGCCTTCCGCCGATGCCATGCGTCGGCTTCAGCCGGTCTATCTCCCCTATGACCGATACACCGATCGCGTGGGTCCGCTTGCCCATCTGGAGCCGCAGAATACGCTGTTGATCGTCGTGGAATCTACAGCCAAGGCGCATCGCCGCCTTTACCACAAGAAGAAGCTCATCCTCATCCTCAGCCAGATGCGGCACTTTGCACTGGAGCAGTCCACGCGCGGCGTCCAGGTCCTCTATCATCTCTCCCCGCTCAGCCACGGGCAGGCCCTGCGCCAGTTGCAGGCAGAGCTGCAGCTTGCTCCCATTCTGGTGCCGGAACCGGCCGAGCGCGAGCTGCGTCTGGACCTGGAGCAGGCTGCTGCGCAGGGACTTGCCCTGACTCTTGTTCCCGATGAAACCTGGCTCTCGACCGCGGAGGATTTCCACGCCGTCTATGGTCCGTTTCGCCGCGGCAAATCCCATCTCCGCAGCTACGTGATGGATCGCTTCTACCGGTACATGCGCCAGAAGACAGGCATCCTGATGGAAGCCGGTCGACCGGTCGGCGGGCAATTCTCCTTTGACGT
>JAKBAG010000033.1 GCA_021809235.1 Acidobacteriota bacterium | reverse complement strand
TGGTGCAGGATGGTGTGGCAGCGAATCGGCTCCGCGTGGTCAGCTATGGCAAGGAGCGTCCGTTCTGCACCGAGCACACCGAGTCCTGCTGGCAGCAGAATCGCCGTGCCGGCTTCGCGATGGACGGAGCCGCCGGCAACTAAGCGATCCCGCAAGTCGACGAAAGAAAACTATACTGGGTACAGCAATTCCGGCAGGCAGCCCCTGGCACATGTGTTGGGGCGTTGCCGCCGGAATTGCACCAATACGAAGAGATTGTGAGAACCTCAATGGCGCGCACGAATCGGTTTCGCATGGCTGCGATGGGAGCGCTGCTGCTGGCATTGCCTGCAGTTCCCGCCCACGCCGCCTCCAAGGAGATCATCCAGATCCAGACGCAGGTGCAGCAACTGGTGGAGATGGTGCAGCGGCTGCAGTCCACGGTGGACTCCCACTTTGGCCAGATGGAAAATCTGGTGCAGCAGAGCACTACGAGCGTGACCCAGATGAGCGCTGCGCTCAATGCCATGCAACAGAAGCTGAATGCGCAGGCGGATGCGACCAGCGGGAAGATGGATACGGTCTCCGGCCAGGTACAGACCATGAACGACTCGGTCGACGAGCTGAAGACGCGGCTGGACAAGCTGCAGACGCAGTTGCAGACCCTGCAGTCGGAGATGCAGACGGTACAGGCACAGACGGCTCCCCAGCAACCTGCTGCAGGCACCAATCCGGACGGAGCCGCCGGACAGGCTCCGGCTTCGGCAGCAGGTTCCATGCCCGGCTCCGCCCCAGGAATGGCCCCTGGAGCTGCTGCCGGGCCATCCATGGCTCCGCCAGCCGGAGCGGCACAGCCACAGGCTGCCAATCAGGCTCCGCCCTTGCGCGATACCTACCTGGGAGGTCTGCGCGACTTTAACGCAGGGCATTATGATGCGGCGATGAGCGAGTTTGGCGATGTCGCCCGCTACTATCCGAATGACACTCTGGCCGGCAATGCCGAGTACTATCTGGGCGAGATTGCCTTCCGCCAACATCAGTACAAGGACACCATCAAGTATGACGATGCGGTGCTGGCCAACTTCAGCGGCAACGTGAAGGCTCCGGCAGCCCAGCTGCGCAAGGGACAGGCGCTGGTGATGCTCGGCGAGCGGGCCGCCGGGATGCGGGAGTATCGAGCACTGCTGCGGCGCTATCCGGCAACACCGGAGGCCGTGCAGGCGCGCAGCCGCCTGAACGCCCTGGCCCGTCGCTGAGCTAGACACATTCTTCTCTGAAACGACGTCCTGCTCTTTGAGCAGGACGTCGTTTTTTGTGCCGGATCACAACCTGCAGCACAGACAGCACAGACAGGAACAGCCATAGCGTACATCAAAAATATTTATAGAGATTGCAGGCAAAAGGCTTAGCAGGAAAGGGTTTAGAGGCATTTAGCTGGACCTGCATTTTCTGCTTGCATCGGGCTGAGCGCGTGCTATCTTGCCTTATGACGGTCCGCAGAATGCATCGGTGTTCGTCGATCAAGGTCCAGCTTCGGATGACCTTTATGGACGTCTGCTGCGGTCCACCGACCCCCTAACCCCATTTGGAAATCGGCAACGGGCAGCAGGAGACGTGTATCAGTTGCACGATCCGTTCGCACATGTCCCTGCCATCTAAGCCAATTGCAGTTCCAGCAGTACCAATTCCCGTCGCTAGGTAGCAGGAGATGCGTCTCTGAGAGGCACAGGTCCAAGGCAACCGAGGAAAATGCGTTCGAGCTGGAGCCAAGTGAAGAAACTGCGCTGCGGAGCCTTCCTGCAGCGCTCATGGGGGTCGTGTATTCATGGATGGATCGGTATTGTTTTCAAGCGTATTGCCGGGCGGGGCAGCTTGGTCGCATGTGCTGAAGCGGGGAACAGCATTGCGCATGGTGGACGTGACCGGCGGTGGAAATGTGGCGGCATACATGCTGAACTTCGAGAATCCGGCCGAGCGGTTGAACGTGCCGGATACGTTGAAGGCGCAGCATACGGCAAAGCTGGGTGGGGGAAATGTGCTCTTCAGTGATATGGGCCGCGTGCTCTGCTCGATTACCGAGGATTCGCTCGGATGGCATGATCCGCTGGCAGGGCTGAACAACGCGGCGCTGGTAGAGGCGCAGTATGGCAAGACCAGCTACCAGGAGCACAGGAATGCGTGGTACCAGAATGCGCGCGACGGGATGGTAACCGAACTGGCCAAGTATGGACTGGGAGAGCGGGATCTGCAGGCAACGGTGAACTTCTTCAGCAAAGTTGTGGTCGAGGACTCCGGCGCGCTGCGTTATGTGGCTGGGCACTCGCCAGCGGGGAGCTATGTGGAACTGCGGGCAGAGATGAATGTGCTGGTGGTGCTGCACAACTCACCACATCCTCTTGCCGAGGGCACACGGTACGAGCCGGGCAATGTGGAGCTGACCGTGAGCCGGGTTCCGATGGCAGGGCCGGACGATGCTTGTCGCAGGCTGTGCCCGGAGAATATGCGCGGGTTTGTGATGACAGAGATGTACTTTCTGTGAGTAGCGGGCGAAGCAGCAACACAAACAGCAGGATCAGGCAATGGAAACGATGAAGACAAGCGAACGCAGGCCGGAGACGGCAAGATTGCGGGCAGTGGTGCCGGCAGGCGACCCTTTTGTGCTGGAGATTGCCCGGGGCGAGGCGGTTCGGATCGTGGATCTGAAGGGCAATCAGGCCGTGGATACGCTCTTTTACAACGCTGCGGATACAGCCGACCGGTACAGCGCGCAGGATACGATCCGGGAACAGGGAAATCTCTACCTGACTGCCGGGACAAAGCTGATCTCCTCGCGTGGAAACGTGTTGCTGCGGATAACAGCCGACACCTGCGGACGGCATGACACGCTGGGCGGAGCCTGCTCGACGGAGAGCAACCGGGTACGCTACGACCTGAATCTGGGACACATGCACGCCTGCCGGAACAGCTTTCTGAAGGCGCTGCAGACCGGATGGCATGGCCTGACCAAGCGCGATATTACCAGCAACATCAACTTTTTTATGAATGTGCCGGTCACGCCGGAAGGCGAACTGCAGTTTGCCGATGGAGTTTCCGCTGCGGGTAAGTATGTGGAACTGGTGGCAGAGATGGATGTGCTGATGGTGATCAGCAACTGTCCTCAACTGAATAACCCGTGCAACGGATACGACCCGACGCCGGTGGAGGTGATGGTCTGGGAGGCGGATGTTCCGTAAGGTTCTGATTGCAAATCGTGGCGCGATCGCGTGCCGGATTGAGCGGACATTGCGACGGATGGGCATTGGCTCGGTGGCAGTCTACTCGGAGGCAGATGCGACGGCGCGGCATGTGCTGGAGGCCGATGAGGCAGTGGGGATTGGTCCCGCAGCGGCGTCGGAAAGCTATCTGAACCTGGAACGGATTCTGGCTGCAGCACGGCAAACGGGAGCGGAGGCGATCCATCCCGGCTACGGCTTTCTGAGCGAGAATCAGGATTTTGTCGCTGCCTGCGCGGCCGCCGGGATACGGTTCATTGGCCCCAGTGCGGCGCAGATGGAAGCCTTTGCCCGCAAGCACACAGCACGCGAGATTGCCTCTCGCTGCGGCGTTCCCTTGCTTCAGGGCACGGGAGTGCTGGCCAGTTGCCACGAAGCCCTCGCGGCTGCCGATGGGATCGGGTACCCGGTAATGCTGAAGAGTTCCGCTGGAGGCGGCGGCATCGGGATGCGCGTCTGCGCAAACCGCACAGAACTGGAGGCGGCGTATGCCTCGGTGGTGCGGCTGAGCGAAAACAGCTTTGGCGATGGCAGCGTCTTTCTGGAGAAGTTTGTGGCGAGGGCTCGGCACGTGGAGGTGCAGATCTTCGGCGACGGCGAGCAGGTAGTGGCACTGGGCGCCCGCGACTGCTCTGCACAAAGACGGCACCAGAAGGTGCTGGAAGAAACGCCTCCGCCAGGGCTAAGCCAGCCGACGCTCGAAGGGCTGATGGCGGCGGCAGTCAAGCTGGGGAACGCGGTCGGTTACCAGTCGGCCGGGACCGTTGAGTTCCTGGTGGATGCCGAAAGTGAAGCCTTTTTCTTCCTGGAAGTGAATACGCGGCTGCAGGTGGAGCATGGCGTTACAGAAGAAGTGACGGGGATTGACCTGGTGGAGTGGATGGTGCTGGAAGCTGCCGGAGAGCTGCGGCTGAGCACGGCCATGCCGACGGAGATGCCGGGAGGATGTTCGATTCAGGCCCGGCTCTATGCCGAAGACCCAGCCGATGGCTTCCGACCGGCACCGGGAAGGCTGAGCTCGGTGCAGTTTCCTGAATGGGCGCGAGTGGAGTCCTGGGTGGAGGCTGGCTGCGAGGTGACCCCCTACTACGATCCGATGCTGGCCAAGGTCATCGTGACAGGGAAAGACCGGAGTGAGGCTGTGGCGCGGCTGGAATCCGCGCTGGCAGCAACGACGATCGAAGGTACTGAGACCAACCTGCGCTATCTTCGGCAGGTGACGGCCAGCGAAAGCTTTCAGACGGGAACGATGACGACGTCCTTTCTGGCCGGCTTCCACTACCATCGGCGTGCGCTGGTTGTGCTGGAAGGCGGGACGCAGACAACGATTCAGGACGCTCCTGGTCGGGTAGGCTACTGGCCGGTGGGAGTGCCGCCCAGCGGCCCGATGGATGCGCTGGCGATGCGGATGGCGAATCGGCTGGTGGGCAATGCGGAAGGTACGCCAGCGTTGGAGATGACCAGCATCGGGGCAACAGTGCGGCTGGATGGCGATCTGCTTCTGGCGTTGACCGGTGCGGAGATGGAAGCGACGCTCGACGGCGTTCCCGTACCGCGCTGGAAGGTATTCCCGGCGCACTCCGGACAGGTGCTTCGGCTAGGAGCGGCGCGGCAGGGCGGTGCACGCGCCTACCTCGCCGTGCGCGGAGGCTGGGAAGGAACGGAGTTCCTCGGCAGCCGCAGCACGTTTCTGTTGGGCGGCTTCGGCGGACATGCCGGACGGGCGCTGCGGGCAGGTGACGTGGTCCATGTGGGTGCAGCTGCAGAGATGCCCGCACAGGAGTATGGTGCGGTTCCTGAATATGGAAAGCATTGGACCATCGGCGTACTGTATGGACCCCATGCCGCTCCGGAGTTCTTTACGGATGCCGATATCGCCATGATCTTTGCCACAGACTGGAAGGTGCACTACCAGAGCGACCGGACCGGCGTGCGTCTGATAGGCCCAAGACCAGAGTGGGCACGCAGTGATGGCGGCGAGGCAGGATTGCATCCATCCAACTTGCACGACAACGCATATGCTATTGGATCAATTGACTTTACAGGAGATATGCCGATCCTGCTGGGCCCGGATGGGCCAAGTCTGGGAGGGTTTGTCTGCCCAGGTGTGGTGGTGGCGGCTGAGCTGTGGAAGCTGGGGCAGCTGAAGGCCGGGGATTCGGTCCGCTTCCTGCGATTGAGCCTGGCGCAAGCTGCCAGACTGGAAGGCGAGGTGGAAGCCTATATCAGCGGCCGGATACAGGATCTACCGCAGCTGCCCAAGTTGCCCGATTCCAACGAGCCGGCTGTGCTCAGCCAGAAACACGTGTCTGGAAGAGCTCCAGGGACCGGTCTGGCGAGCAATCCGGGGATGGATCGCGTCTGCAGGGCAGCCGGGGACAAGTATCTGCTGGTTGAGTATGGGGAACGCGTGCTGGATCTGGAGCTGCGCTTCCGGGTGCACCTGCTGGAAGAGGCTCTTCGCGCCGAGCAGGTTCCGGGAATTGTGGAGATGACCCCCGGTGTCCGCTCGCTGCAGATTCACTATGACAGCGCACAGCTGAACCGCGAGCGACTGCTGGAGATTGTGGAAAACCTTGACCAGCAACTGCCCGAGCAGGCTTCGGAGGTGGCAGCTTCGACAACTGTGGCCTCGCGGATCGTCTCACTGCCACTCTCCTGGGATGATCCGGCAACGCGACTGGCACAGGCCAAGTACATGCAGTCGGTACGACCGGATGCCCCCTGGTGTCCGGATAATATCGAGTTCATCCGAAGAATTAATGGTCTTTCGGATATTACTGATGTACATAGGGTTGTATATGAGGCAGAGTATCTGGTTCTGGGTCTGGGCGATGTATATCTGGGCGCTCCGGTTGCCACTCCTCTGGATCCGCGACACCGGCTGGTGACGACGAAATACAATCCTGCGCGTACATGGACTCCCGAGAATGCGGTGGGGATTGGTGGAGCTTACCTGTGCGTGTATGGCATGGAGGGTCCTGGCGGATACCAACTGGTGGGCAGAACGGTCCCGGTGTGGAATACCTACCGCTCGACCAGGACATTTGCTGCAGGCAGACCCTGGGCTCTGCGCAACTTTGACCAGATCCGCTTTTTCCCGGTAACCGCTTCGGAACTGCTGGAAATGCGCCGTGATCTGTTGCATGGAAAATATGAACTAAAGATCGAAGAGCATGAATTTAACCTCAAGTCTTATAAAGACTTCCTTGAATCTATTCAAGGTTCGACGGTTGAATTTCGCCGCCGGCAGCGCGCAGCCTTTGACGAAGAGCGCGAGCGATGGCGTGCCATGGGCGTGGCGGAGCTACCTGCCGTGGTGGACGATGTCGAGGCATCTGAAAGCACTCCTGAAACTCCACCTGGGATGAAGACGGTGGATGCACCGATGACGGCAAGCGTCTTTCAGGTGGCTGTGACAGTGGGTCAGCGCGTAGCTGCCGGGGAGCGGGTGGTGGTGCTGGACGCGATGAAGACGGAGATCGTAATTGCAGCGGCAGCATCTGGGGTGGTGAGGGAGATTCGCTGCACCGCCGGCAAGCTGGTCCATGCCGGACAAAGCCTGGTGGTGATGGAGGCAGAATGAACAAGGTGATTCCGCTGGAAATAGGAGCGCTGCAAGCGGCATACAGCAGGGGAGAGTGGACACCGGAGCAGGTGATTGAGGAGATTTATGCCCGGATTCCGGAGAAACATCCGGTCTGGATTGAGCTGGTCGACAAGGAAAAGAACTTTCATCGCCTAAAGCACATAAAGGAAAATGCTCAAGAAAAGAATCAGCCCCTGTATGGTATTCCTTTTGCAGTAAAGGACAACATGGATGTGGCGGGGATGACGACCACAGCAGGCTGCCCGGCATTTGCCTATACGGCACGGGAGACGGCTGCAGCGGTGCAGCAACTGCTGGATTCTGGAGCGATTCTGATTGGGAAAACCAACATGGACCAGTTTGCCACTGGGCTGGTGGGGACGCGGACTCCTTATGGTGCCTGCGAAAGTGCGGTGGCCCCCGGCATTATCTCCGGTGGCTCCAGTTCCGGATCGGCGGTGGCGGTGGCACACGGGTTAGTGAGCTTCGCGCTGGGAACGGATACTGCGGGATCGGGTCGGGTACCTGCTGCGATGAACCAGATTGTGGGTTGGAAGCCAACGCCGGGACTGGTGAGTACGCATGGAGTGGTTCCAGCCTGCCGGTCCCTGGATTGCGTGAGCGTCTTTGCGCAGACATGCCGGGATGCGGCGACGATTCTGGAGATTCTGCGGTCGCGGATTCCCCGTCCTGGAGAAGGTGCGTCGCCGTGGGCCCTCAGTGAGGACTTCCGGTTTGGGGTGCCGGAGCAACTGGAGTTTTTCGGGGATGGTGAGGCGGAGGCGGCCTATCTCCGAGCGGTGGAAGCTTTGAAGCAGTTGGGGGGCGAGGCTGTGCGCTTCGACTACAGTCCGCTGGCCGAGGCGGCAAAGCTGCTCTACGACGGTCCCTGGGTGGCGGAGCGGACGGCGGCTGTGGGGGAATTTGCCGCCGTGCACGAAGCAGAGATGGATCCGACGGTGCGCGGGATCGTGCTGAGCGGACAGCGATTTACAGCTGTAGATGCCTTTTGTGGGCAGTATCGAATCCGGGAGTTGAAAGCCGAAGCCGAGGTCCTGATGCAGCGCGTGGACTTTCTGCTGCTGCCGACGACACCGACGGTATTCACGATTGAGGAGATCCGCCAGGAGCCGGTGCGGAGGAACAGCCAACTCGGCTGGTACACGAACTTCGTGAACCTGATGGAGATGGCTGCGGTGGCGGTTCCCGGGGGATTGCGCGGAGATGGTCGGCCCAGCGGGGTTTCGCTGATTGGATCGTCGGGCAGCGATGAAGGCCTGCTCCGGATGGCCGACCGTCTGCATCGGGCGCTTTGTAGCGAGATGCCGATCGGTGCCACCGGCATCCGGCTGAATGCGACCGCGCCCATGGAACAAGGTGCACCCCTGCGAGGGGTGATGGAGATGGCCGTGGTCGGTGCGCACCTGAGTGGGCAGCCACTGAATTGGCAGCTGACGGAACGACGGGCGCGGCGCGTTCGGACGGTGCGAACTGCGGCCGGATATCGGCTGTACGCCCTGCAGGCAACAGTTCCTGCCAAGCCGGGATTGGTCTACGAGCCAGGGTTTGATGGTCCGGGCATTGAAGTGGAGGTCTGGGCGATGCCGGAGGATACGGTGGGGAGCTTTCTGGCGGCGATTCCCGCGCCGCTGGGCCTGGGTACGATTCTGCTGGAAGATGGCTCCACGGTGAAGGGATTTCTCTGCGAGCCGGCGGGAGTCATAGGGGCAGAAGAGATCACGGCGCTGGGTGGATGGCGTGCCTACCGGGCTCGTGGTTAGCGGGAGGTGTGGCGGGAGGAATGGTGGGATACAGAAGGATGCCGGACTGCGAGATCCGTTTTCGAGGAGGCAGAAGGGACCGGCTGGGCAAGAAGGGATTCGATGGCGACGGCGAAGTCAGGACTGGCCGGGTCCTCATCGGCTTCAAAGCGGCGAACAGGATGGCCAGAGCGGTCAAGCAGAAACTTGGTGTAATTCCAATGGAGATCGCCACCAGCAGGTGCTCCGCTGGAGTGCGTCAGGAAGTCTACGAGGGGGATGGCATGGACGCCGGTAAGCTGAGCTGGAGCCGTGACGGGGAAGCCGAGATTCTGCCTGGAGTACCAGGCGGCAACAGCAGCAGGATTGGCCAGCTCCTGATGGCCAAAGTCTGCGGAGGGTATGCCGAGAATGACCAGTCCGCGGTCGGCATAGGTCTTCTGGAGCTGCGCCAGGGATGGAAGCTGCGAGGCGAAGATCGATTGACTGGCAAGGTTGACGATGAGCAGCACCTTGCCGCGATACGCTGCCAGTGGCTGCAGCTTGCCATCCGGCAGAACGAGAGAAAAGTCCCATGCTGTGAGCCTGGCATCCGGTGCATGAGTGGTCGCCGGACTGCTGGCGGCAGATGAAAGTGTGGATGCTGCCGTGAGAAGTGGAATCGCCAACAAAGAATAGAGCACAAAAACGACTGATTTCCGCATAGATTGGAGTCAGTTTCTCACTGAAGCTCAAGAATTGAGCTGGGAAAGTAAGGACAGAAGCAGATTGAATGACGCGGAAAAGGAAGATTTATCGCGAAGCAGACGGGAAGGAATTTCCACCCCGGCATAAGCTCTGGAAAACCGGTTCGTAACGAGGGGGTAAGGGATGGATTTTGAACAGCTCAAGACGTTTCAGCTTATCTGTCAGTTGAAAAGCTTCTCGCGCTGCGCAGAGAAGCTGGGAGTGACCCAGCCGGCGATCTCTGCACAGATTCGCTCGCTGGAGAACGAGGTAGGTGCGCGGCTGTTTGATCGCGATGGCGGCAAGGTGATTCTGACGGCCGCCGGACGGCTCTTTGAACCCTTTGCCGAGCATTGCCTGCAGTGCTACAGCCACATCCTGGCAGGGGTCAGCGAGCTCTATCGCTCGCCCCGCGGAGAGCTGTGCGTGAGTACAAATGAGGCGGCGAGCCTGTATCTGCTGCCCGGAATCTTTGCCCAGTTTCGGAAGCAGTACAACCGCGTGAACCTGAGCATTGTTCGCGCCGAGCGTTCGCGAACGATTGAGGCAGTGATAAGCCGGGATGCGGATTTCGGAGTAGTCTCAACGCCAGTGCAGGATTCCCGGCTGGAGACCATGCCGCTCTTCAAAGACGACGTAATGCTGGTGGTGCCGAGCATGCACCCGCTGGCCAGCCGGAGTACGGTCAAGCTGGATGTGATGTTGCAGTATCCCCTGCTGCTGATGAAGCATGGTCGGCTGCGGGAAAAGATCAATCACTTTCTGCATACGCATGATGTCCGCCCCCGGGTTGCGATGGAACTGGAATCAAGCGAGCTGCTGAAGCGGCTGATTCAGGCTGGGGTGGGGATTGGTTTCCTGCCGGAGTCGAATGTTCGAGCCGATGCGGAAGCTGGCCTGGTGAAGACGATTCGCGTTGAGGGAATGCGGGTGCAGCGGGAGTTGGCGCTGATCTATCGCAAGGACAAAGTGCTGACGCGGGCAGCCCAGGCCTTTCTGGAGGTGGCCACGCTGGGTACGCCGCACTCGGCGGTGGTGGCTCTGCGGCGCAAGGGAGTCAACGTGAAGCGAACCGCGGAGTAAGCAGGATTTTGAGCAGCCGAAAACGGGCATTGCAATCTTTGGCGGAGCACGCAGCAGGGATGCCTGGATGCGCATCGTAAGCAAGGATTGCAGGAAAGGTTCGAGTTGCACTAGACGCGGACTGTGGACTTTGGAGATGAGGAGGACAAGCCGATGAGAACCGGAAATAGAAGCTGGATCCGGGTGTGGCACAGCCTGATTGCAGTAGGTATGGGGTTGTCCGCTGGTTGGATCGCGTATGCGCAGGATGGATTTCCGGCCAAGACCGGCGTGAGCGGCGTGCAACGGCCGATGACCGCGTTGGTGCCGACCGCCATGTTTCCCGTGGCGGGGCATCCGGACTGGATGGCGGTGACTCCCGACGGACTGTGGGTGACCAGCTCCAGCGCCGACCACGTGGTGCGACTGAATGCAAGGACGAACCAGGTGGATCATGTGGTCACGGTTTCGAGGCCCTGCTCCGGGCTGGCGACTGGCTTCGGCGGACTGTGGATTCCCAGCTGTGGCGGGCAAAAGCTGGTGGAGGTGGATGCCATCACTGGCAAGCCGTGGCGTGAGGTTGCAGTGGCACCGGCAGACTCCGAAGGCGGGGTGACGACCGGTGCCGGTAGCGTGTGGATGGTGAGTGCGGCAGAAGATGCGCCCCCTGCACAGGCGGACAAGCGGCGCCCGGTTCCTGAAAAAGTGGTGCTGAACAGGATCGATCCCGTGAAGGGTGTGGTCGTGGCGCGCATTCCCCTGCCGGATGGCTCTTACAATCCGCTCTTTGCCGCCGGTATGGTGTGGGTGACCTGCAACCGAGGCAATGTGCTGGTTCGTATCGATCCGAAGACGAACAGCGTGGCCGGATCCACGCCAACCGGGAAGATGCCACGCTTCCTGACCTATGGAGCAGGGAGCATCTGGACGCTGAACCAGGGGGATGGCACGGTAACGCGCATGGATGCCCGCACCGGGAAGGTGCTGGCTACAATTGCCGCCGGGATTCCCGGGCTGGGCGGAGAAATTGCCTTTGGCGCAGGCAATGTCTGGGCAACGGTCTTCGGGTACCCCATCACGCGTATCGATCCGCGGACCAATCGGGTGACGGCACAGTGGACCGGTGCCGGAGGAGACAGCATCCGCGTGGCACACGGATCAGTGTGGCTTTCCTACCTGATGGGAGCAAAGGTGGCGCGGATTCCTGTACCGGAGTTCTAGGGCCTGTTGGCGGAAGCCTGGTCCGCCGTTCCTATCAAAGAGCCGCGGTCAGCCGGACTCCGATTTGCTCCTCGCGCGCCACCGACCAGGCATCGCTGAGCGTCTGCTGGCTGGTGAACTTGTGCCCGATGATGGGCCGCGCGGCAAACTCCAGCCGCAGATTGGGCTTTGCCAGCGGCCACGGGTCCAGTTGGACGTGGCGCAGTCCCAACGGTACCAGCCGCACCCGGACAGTCTCGCCGGTCACCAGCGGCAACGGCTGCGGCAGCTCTGTTGGCATCTCCAGCCCCAGGCAGAGATAGGTCGCAAGAAAGTCCCAGGCCTGAAACAGGGCGAAATTCTCCTGCAGCCAGCGATCCGACTTTTCCCGCACGGCCACGAACGGGTCCTCATCCACCTCGCTGCGAAGCTGCTCCCGGAAGCGAACCTCCTCTGCCAGGAAGCGGTCCAGCAGGGAGTTTTGCGCCGGGGTCAGCGCCGAGCGGTCGGCCAAGCTCGTCAGGTCCAGTTCCGTCTGCAGCGCAATCAGGAGTGCGGCGTAGGGATCATCGGCGGCCACCATGCGCACGGCTTCGGTCCGGCTGGACAGATTCCGCCCCAGCCGCGACCCCTGCAGCAACTGGCGATGCCCAAAACTCTCCGGAGTGAGTGCCAGTGGGCTGTGATCCTCGGCCAGAACCGGTGTCCCATCCTGCTGATGCATGGCATCCTCATGCCGCTGAATCGCTGTCAGCAGGCTGGTGCGCGGTTCCGGACGGCGAAACTGCGCATTACCCCATTCGCGGGCAATGGCTGCCGCCAGGTGCGCGTGGTCCGTGTGTGTAACGAGAAGCCAGCCATGGGGAGTTTGCGTGCGGATCATGGGCGTCGAACCTCTGCCTACAGAGTAGCCCGTTTCTGCCGATCAGAGAACCGGTTCAAGCTGCCGATCCGGATACAGCAAAAAGGATCGGTTGCCCGTGGAGCGCCACACTGTGGGGCGCAGTGGATACAATCGGGGAGGAAATCAGGGGAGTGGCGGCATGCAGGAATCGATCGGAAGCTGGTTGGCATCGGTACGCGGGCAGAAGAACGGCAGGGAACTGCTCACAGCCATGCTCGAGCGATGCCTGAGCCAGGCAAACGGAAGCAGCAGCCGGAATACGTATTTGTGGCTGGATGCAGACTGGAGCCGCAGCGAACTGGAGCGCCTGCTGCGCCCTGCCGGTAACTCCTGGACCACCCTGCCGCTGGGTGGGCTTCCTGTCTCGCTCAAGGACTGCTTTGATCTGGCCGGCACTGTGACCACGCAGGGATCGAAGTTCTATGCGCGGCAGACGCCAGTCGCAACGCAGGATTCCTGGGTAGCAGCAAGGCTACGGGCTATGGGTGCCGTGCTCACCGGCAAGACGCATTTGCACGCGCTGGCCTACGGCATCACGGGAGAAAATCGCGATTATGGAGACTGCCTGCAGCCCCGAGACGCGCGTCTGCTGACCGGCGGTTCCTCCAGTGGCGCGGTTGCCAGCGTACAGGAAGGTTCAGCGTTGGCGGCAATTGGCACCGATACGGGGGGATCTGTCCGAGTGCCTGCGGCACTGTGCGGTTTGGTTGGCTATCGATCTTCCTTGGGATGGGGGTGCTGGCAGGGGGGCGGACATCTGGCAGAGAGTTTCGATACGATCGGATGGCTGTTTCGCCACCTGGAGGACGCGCCCCTGCTGGCGCAGTTGTTCGTCGGAGCCACCGGCGATGAAGTGGTCGACTGGAATCGGCCGCGTCCGCTCGACCGCTTTGCCATCGTAGACTCGGGATTCCTGCATGACTGCCAGCCAGAGGTCCGCACCTCGCTGGACCAGACAATTGGCGAGCTGCAGGCACTGGGTATGCGCGGTGAGCGCGTGGATGTCTCCTGGTGGGAGGAGGCGCACACGCTGTTTGCGCCGATACAGGCCGTGGAAGCGGCGCACATTCATGCCGGGCACTTCCAGGAATTTGAGGAGCCAATCCGGCAGCGACTGGAGTGGGGGGCAAGCCTCACGCAGAGCGCAGTGGACAGTCTTCGCCAGCGGCATGCTGCCTTCCGTACGCGCATGACTGCGTTGCTGGCCGAGCATCAGCTGGTGATTCTGCCTTCGGCTCCCGTGTCGCGCCTGGTGGCTGGAGAAGACCACACCGGAATCCGTCCTCGCCTGCTACGCTACACTGCGCCTGCCAGTCTGGGTGGTCTTCCGGCGCTGGCCGTGCCCTGTGCCGAAGGCGGCATGCAGATTCTGGCTGCCCACGGTGACGATCCGCGTCTGCTGCAGCTTGCCACCCGTCTTGGACAGGCTCGCAGAGCGCTGGCCGAATAGCAGGCCAAGGAACGGGCCGCTGATCACGAAGTATCCTGTGCAGCAGCGCGAAAGAACGCGGAGTTTCCGCAGGTTCGGGTCGTCATGGTTCGTGATTGTGGGTGCCTGCAATCGGGACTATGCTGACGCGCCGATCAAAGCCAGTGGGCCAGATGCACCTGCACGCGCCACAGTGTGTAGGCAAGCATCTCATGGAGAATCTCGCGATCCTCCATTGCCAGTCCGCCATCGTCCCGGATGGGCTGATGCGGCGAGGACAGCACAGGCATGCCATAGGCGGCAAAGATGGCCTGAATGCGAAAGACATGGGCCGGATCACTGACTACGAGGATGGTGTGGAAGCCATTTCGGCGCGCAATGGCCAGCACGCGCTGCACGGACTCCTGTGTGGTGCGGCTTTCCGTTTCGGCAATGATCGCGCTGGAAGGAACGCCATTGGCATGCAGAAACGATGCTCCTACCTCACCCTCCGAGTACACATCCCCCGGAGCGCTGCCGCCCAGGGTCAGGATCACCGGCGCCAGTCCGCGTCGATACAGATCCAGCGCATGCTCGAGTCGGGCGCGAAGGACGCGGGAGGGGCGTCCGTTGTACTCGGCTGCGCCAAAGACGCAAATCAGATCCGCATGGGCCGCCTGATCCGTCACTGCGGCATGCTGAATGCGCTGATCCAGACGATGCAACCAGAACAGCATGGCTGAACTGCCGGCCAGTAGCACAGCCAGCCCCAGCAGGAGCAGTACGCGAGGCTTCCCGTTCTGGCGTGCGGATCGACTCATCCGGTCACTTCTGCAGCGTCATCACGATTTCGTGGGTGGGAATCACGCCCTCGCGAAGGACCTCCCAGGAGGCATCGTGATCGGCCAGGTTCACAATCGTTGTCGGCAGGGAATACGCGGATGGACCACCATCCACTATCAGTGGAATCCGATCGCCAATCTGGTCCCGCACGCAGGCCGCATGGGAGCACTCGCTGGCATTGTGCAGGTTGGCCGAGGTTGCTGTGATGGGCAGTCCATACTGCTCCACCACGGCCCGCGGAATGGCTGCATCCGGAACCCGCAGCGCCACGTTGCCGGTATTGGCTGTGGAGCGCAGCGGCAGTTTGCTTCCGGCGCGGACAATAATCGTCAGCGGTCCAGGCCAGAAGCGCTCAGCCAGCCGATCAAAGCGGTCGTCGATGTCTCGAGCCAGTTCATACGCCTGGGCCACGTTGGCAATCAGCAACGAAAGCGGCTTCTGCTTCTGCCGGGATTTGATCTGGTAAATCCGTTCCACGGCATGCAGGTTTACGGGATCGACCGCTAGTCCATAAAACGTGTCGGTAGGAAGTGCCACCACATCCCCACGACGCAGACAGGATGCGATGTATGCAATGCGCTCGGCTTCTGGCTCGTCGGGGTTGACCCGAATCATCTCTGCTGACAAAGCTTTTCCTCGATGAAGCGACGCTCAGTGCCTCCGGAGATGGACGAAGACCGGCATCCCTTTTCAGCATTGTACAGACTCCGTTATACATCGAGTCCGGCAGCAGTTTCATCCGCCATGTAATCGACTACAGCCTTCAGGTCTCCATGATGGCGTTCGAACGCCGCCAGTTGACGGTCTGCACCGGTACCGTGTTCCAGAATGCGATGAATTTCTGCAATAGCACTGCGGCTGCCGAGTTCGTCCAGAACCGGATCGATCAGTTCCAGATACTCGCGGATCAGGTCGCGCTCGGGAACCTCCCGCTGTTTGCCAAAATCAATCAGCATGCCATCCAGTCCGTAGCGGACGGCGCGAAACTTGTTTTCCATTAGCAGCGGACGGGCAAACTGGCGAAAGTCCTGGTTCTTCTCATGCAGGCGATGGAGATAGACCGCCGTGGCCTGGATCAGTGCGGCAACGGCAATTGACTCAGAGGCTCGCAGCGGAATATCGCAGGCGCGGACCTCAACTGTATTGAAGTGCGGATGGGGACGAATATCCCACCAGATCTTCTTGGCGTTATCGATGCAGTTGGTGTGGACCAGCAGGTTGACATAATTTTCAAACTCGGAGTAGCTGGCAAAGGCATCGGGAATGCCGGTACGCGGAAAGTTTTCAAAGACCTTTGCGCGATACCCCTTATAGCCGGTATTCAGCCCCAGCCAGAAGGGTGAGTTCGTGGTCAGCGCCATGATGTGCGGCAGAAAGTAGCGCATCGAGTTCATGATGCGGATGGCTGCCTCGCGGTCTTCAATCCCTACGTGGACATGCAGCCCAAAGATCAGGTTGGATCGGGCCACCAGTTGCAGATCCTTGACGACCTGCCGATAACGCGGGTCTGGATAGATCTCCTGCGTGCGCCAGTCGGCAAAGGGATGCGTGGCACCGGCCACCAGACGGAGATTGTGCTCGGCGGCAAGGTGGATCATGCTCCGGCGCAGATGGTAGAGGTCCTCACGCGCCTCATCAATATTTCGACAGATGCGCGTGCCCACCTCAACCACAGACTGGTGCATCTCTGCCTTGACCCGTTCCTCGAGTCGCATCTTGCCCTGGGCCAGCATTTCGGTGGCAATGTGGGAGCGCAGATCGCGGGTCACCGGATCAATCGTCTGGTACTCCTCTTCAATGCCCAGAGTGAACGAGGGACGCATAGCTGCTCCTGATGAAGAATTTCTCAAACTTTGGCTCATTGTAGGTCAACAACGCGGGGCAACACGGGCAATGTTGGAAATTCTTCGGTTCAAGTTCCTGCACCGTCGTCAGGATGGGATGCTGCTGATGACTCCAGTGACTCACTAACCCACTATGCAAGGCGATGAAGCCCTTGAAGGCGGCTTCCAACATTGTCATGCAGAAGAAACCAGTCTGAGCCACTCCTGCATGCCGATGCACGGAGTCGCCCCGGGGATGGGTGTATGGCTGGGGTACGGAAAGCGTGGGGTTGCCAGGACCGGGGGCGAATTCTCTCGCTCGTTCTGCTGCTGGTGGCTGCCACGGGTACACTGCAGGCCCAGGTGAGTTTTCTGGGGACGCAAGGGATACTCCCGGGAGCGAATCTGGCCACACCGTACGGAGTGGTCGAGGATGCGGCCGGGAATCTCTATGTATCCGACCCGACGCTGCATCAGGTTGCATGTTTTAGAGCCACAGGAGCTGCTTGCGGAGTGCCCTTTCCCATCCAGCAGGGTTTGAGCCAGCCCAAGGGCATGGCAATTGATTTTCAAGGCGATCTGTTTGTGGCGGACTCAGCCTCGGGCACTGTGGTGGAAATCGAGCATACGGCTGCGGGGTATCAGCCACCGACGATACTTGCTGATTCACTGACCGATCCGGAAGCTTTGGCGCTGGATCCTGGCGGCAATCTCTATGTGGCACTCACAGGCAGCGGAGAGATTGTGGAACTGGCACGGAACGGAGCCCAGTTCCATGCGCCGATCGTCATATTTCAGGGGCTCACGCAGCCTTCTGGAATTGCTTTGGATTCTTACTACAGAATGTATATTGCCCAGCAGAGTGGTGTGTGGATCAGTACTTTGCAGGGTGGAACCTTTTCTTCTCCAGTGAAATATATGAATCTTCCGGGTGTGAACGGTCAGCCTGGAGTGCCCGGAAGCCTGACTATGGATGCATCCATGGTTCTGTATGTGTCGGTGCAATCGACGGCGCAGGTGATTGCCTACCAGCTCAGCCCTGTGATTCCATATCCGCTGACATCCTGGAGCGTGGGAGTGGGTTTGCAGAGCCCGGGACAGGTTGCAGTCAATGCAGCCGGAAACGTCGTGATGGCAGACCAGGGCAGTGGATCACTGGTTGAGTTTTCCCGTACGGTGCTGCCGTTTGCTGCGCAGGCGGTTGGCACGGCAGCTTCTACACAGCAGTTTTTGTTTAATGTCGCATCCGGAGCATCCATCGGAGCCGTGAACCTGTCGACGCGTGGCATAACACAGGGAGATTTCCAATTGCAGTCGGGTAGCAACTGCCAGGCTGGAACCTATGCCACTGCGACAACCTGCAGCGTTATGGTGGGCTTTCTACCGCAGGCATCCGGTGCGCGTTCGGGGGCCATCAGTTTCTGGGATGTCGCCGGGCATCCGCTGCTGACCACCTATCTCTATGGCATGGGAGTTGCCAGTCGTGCGGTCATGCTGCCTGCGACGGTCACTCCAATTGCCAGCGGGCTTGCAATGCCAACCGGAGTAGCTGTGGATGGCATGGGCAACGTGTATGTTTCGGATGCAGAAACATTCACCATAAGCCGCATCGGAAGCAGTATCGCCACGATTCCGA
>JAKBAG010000271.1 GCA_021809235.1 Acidobacteriota bacterium | reverse complement strand
CGATGCCGGCGTGGAGCCGGAGCGCGGCGGGCAGCTCCACTAGTATCTGCACGAATGGAATCGGTGCGGGCTGAACGGGCGCGGACATGGGAAATCAGAATAGCACCGCATTGCAGCATTGCACGCATCAGCCGTGCGCTTAGCGCGCCACGATCAGTTGAGGCGCTCCCGATGGTCGCGAGTGGGGATTCGGTGGAGGACGAAACAAAAGACAACAGCAGATTCTCTGCGGGATGACAACATAAGCGGAGTTATCAGGGATCAGTCGTCCAGAGCTTGCAGACAACAGATTCCAGGAAGGCTGGTTCCCTGCGGGAACCGCAGAAAGAGAATATGGGCGACATCGCGGGATGCGTTCAGGAGAACAGCGGTCGGATGGCGGACGCGAAGTAACTGGCCAACAGCGCAACGGCGACAAGCCAATAGAGAAAGCTCACGGCGCGGCTCCAGCGGTTTGGTCGCATTTCGGATACCGCGACTGCGGGATCAAAGGAGTTGCGGTTTGCAAGAAACAGAAACGTGGACTGCAGGATGCAAACGGCGAACGCAACGAGCAGGGCAAGGTCTTTGCTAAGCCAATGTCGAGCGGAATCGAGGGCAAACCCGTAAAGGAGAAACAACTGCGCGACCTGACCCAGCATCCAGATGCGGAGAACGCGGCTGCGATCATAGATTGTGGCTCTGACTCTTGCGCGGAGCGGGTTGTGGATTTCCGTGGGCAAGACTGTCTCCTTTGGCGGGCAAGCGCTGCGGCTACAGACGAATCCTGAGATCAGGATGGTACGAAACGGGCAGCACTGGTCATTATTGACGGAAATCTATGGCAACGTCTGGACCTCGACGGAGAGGACGGCGGGAAGGTTTTCGACGATAGGCTGCCAGTGGTCGCCGCCGTTGGGCGAGACGTAGACCTGGCCGCCGGTGGTGCCGAAGTAGATGCCGCAGTCGTCGAGGTGATCGACGGCCATGGCGTCGCGGAGGACGTTGACGTAGCAGTTGGACTGGGGCAGTCCGGCAGTGAGCGGCTCCCACTCGTTGCCGCCGGTGCGGCTGCGGAAGACGCGAAGCTGGCCGTCGAGCGGGAAGTGCTGGTGGTCGCTCTTGATGGGGACGACGTAGATGGTTTCCGGCTCATGGGCGTGTACGTCGATGACGAAGCCGAAGTCGGTGGGCAGGTTGCCGCTGACTTCGGTCCATTGGTCGCCGGCGTTGTCGGAGCGCATGACGTCCCAGTGCTTCTGCATGAAGAGGGTGTCGGGGCGCGAGGGGTGGTGGGCGATGTGGTGGACGCAATGGCCGACCTCGGCGGTTGGATCGGGCATGAACTCCGAGCGCAGGCCGCGATTGATGGGCTTCCACGTGAGGCCGCCGTCGTCCGTGCGGAAGGCTCCGGCAGCGGAGATGGCGATGACGATGCGGCGGGGATCGGTGGGGTGGAGCAGAATCGTGTGCAGGCACATCCCGCCGGCTCCGGGCTGCCAGTGCGGGCCGGTGCCGTGTTTGCGCAGGCCGCTCAGTTCGCGCCAGGTGGCTCCGCCGTCAGAGGAGTGAAAGAGCGCGGCGTCCTCGGCTCCTGCGTAGACCGAATCCGGATCATTGAGTGAGGGTTCCAGATGCCAGACTCGCTTGAACTCCCAGGGGTGCGGAGTACCGTCATACCACTGATGCGTGCCAGCGTCACCGTCGTAGAGAAAGCTGTTGCCGGTGGTCTGCCAGGTGAGGCCGCCGTCGTCGGAGCGCTGCATCGTCTGTCCAAACCAAGAGGATGACTGCGAAGCGTAGAGGCGGTTGGGGTCGGCGGGCGAGCCTTTGACGTGATAAATCTCCCATCCAGGGAAATGTGGCCCCGCGATGGACCAGTTTCTGCGTGTTCCATCCGATGACAGAACAAATGCGCCTTTGCGCGTACCCACCAGAACGCGAACTTTGCTCATCGGAGTCTCCAGGCAGAAAAGGAAGTATCGCAATCACAGTATCGCAAAGTGGTACGATATGCAAATCCAGCAGCGAGGCGATAAGGGCGCTAGTGTGTGGGGGGCGCGTGTTCGCTGGGGAAGTAGCCGGTGCGGGTGCGGACGAAGAGCTTGCCGTGGCCTTTAGCCTGGGCTGTAACTGCAATGCGACGGAAGCCCGGGATGCTGCTCGGTGTTGTGGAGTGGTAGCCGAGCGTGTATTGGCTGCGGATGTCGCGTGCGACTTCGGCGGCGATCTCGTCGACCTCTTCAAGCGAGCCGGGGAAGTAGGCGATGCCTCCGGTTTCGTCAGAGAGCAGTTGTAACGCGCGTTGGGCATGATGCGCCTCGGAGCGGGACATTTCATCCCCGAAAAGCAGGCCGATGGAGTAGATCACGGGTCCGGAAAGCTGCTGCACGCGGCGGATGGTCTGTTCGAGGTTGAGCGTGGAGGCGTTGTCTTCCCCGTCGGTGATCAGGATAATGACCTGCTTGGGATTCTTGGAGTCGGTTGCCAGTTTGTCAGCCGAGGCCACAACAGCGTCATAGAGGGCGGTGCCGCCGCGGGCTTCGATGTGAGACAGGCCCTGGCGGAGCTGGCTGACCTGAGAGGTGAAGTCCTGGTCGATGTAGGCTTCATCGGCGAAGTTGACGACGAAGGCTTCGTCCTTTGGATTGGAGGCTTCGATGAGGTCGAGCGCGGCTTTGTTGACCGCCGGGCGCTTCTTGTACATGGAGCCGGAGTTGTCCACAATGAGGCCGATGGAGACGGGAACATCGGCGTGCTGGAAGCTGATCAGGGTTTGCGGCTTGTCGTTTTCCAGCACGCGAAAGTCGGGCTGCTGCAGGTCCTGCACAATACGGCCCTTATTGTCGATGACGGTGACATTAAGCGAAACCTCCTCGACATTTTGCTGCAGAAGAAATCCGGTCTTGGTGCGGGCAATCTCCTGGGATGCGGTTGCTGACGCCGAAGGTGCATCCGGAGAAGGAACCGGATCGACATCGGCCGTGGGCGCAGCCGGAATAGCTGCCGGTGGCGTGGATTGCTGCGCATGCAGCACGGTCCCGGTTGCCAGCAGGAGCAGAACGGCGAGCAGGTGCGCGAATCGTCGCAAGGGAGAGTTAGCAAGTACCGACCGGACGATGGAAACCGAAGCCATGGATGATTGGACGCGACGCAAGACCAATTTGCTCCTGAATATGGCAGACTCTCTTCACTTTACGCCACGGAATGCCGAAGCGTCAGGGGGAAGGCGGGGAAATTGCCTGCTCGTATTGCCGGGGTTGCAGGCAATCTGCGGCTGCAGGGCAATGCGGAAAAGGAAAATGCCACGCTGGGGTACAATCGTCCAGAGTTATGGCGGGAGCGTTGCTCAATTCAGGGGGAGATACCCGTAGCCTGCGCGGTTGGAGATCTGCGCGGAAAGCCGTGCCGATGCTCGCGGTTCTGATGCTGTTTGTGCTGCCGATACAAGCTCAGGCGCGGCGTTTTGTTGTGGTTCTGGATGCTGCGCATGGGGGAACCGATACGGGTGCAGTTCTGTCCTCTGCCTCTAGAATCACGAACGGCCAGGGCGGCGAGCGGCAAACGCTGGAAAAAGAGTTGACCCTGGAAATGAGCCAGCAGCTTCGAGCCTTGCTGGTGGCGCGTGGTTTCACCGTGGTGGTGACCCGGGAAGGCGATCAGTGGGTGGATGCCGATGCCAGAGCCATGGCTGCCAACCGCGCACATGCCGATGCCTGCCTGACTCTGCACGCAACGGAGGCGGGCACCGGAGTGCATCTTTTTGTTTC
>JAKBAG010000270.1 GCA_021809235.1 Acidobacteriota bacterium | reverse complement strand
GAGGGTTCTTTGCCCCCGATTTTTCAGCCCGTGCAGGACGTGGAGTTGCAGGATGATCCGGCACCCAGCATGGAGTCGGGCGAGAGCCTGCTGATCACTGAAGCGGTCATGATGGTCGCCGTCCCTATGGACACCGCCGCACCGATGCCAGCTGCAAAGGCTCGCCGCGCATATGCCCAAAAGTCGGCGGCAAAGTCAGCAACCAAGATTTCAGGAAAGACATCTGCGGTGAAGTCTGCCGCGACAAAGTCTGCCGCAAACAAGCAGAGTAGTTCTGGTGCAAAAAGCGGCGGCAAGACTGTGGCGAAAGCTGCAGTAGGCAAAGGCACCAGCAAATCCACCAAGAGAGGTATACCTGTGGCAGCTCCCAAAGCAGCTAAGAAACCTGAAGTGAAGAAACCGGCAGCCAAGAAGGCTGCTCCGAAACCAGCAGCAAAGAAGGCCGTGGCAAAGGCACCGGCAAAGAAAGCTGCAGTGAAGAAGGTTGCAGCCAAGAAGCCCGTAGCCAAGAAGGCTGCACCGGCAAAGAAGGCAGTTGCCAAGAAAGCAGCTCCGAAACCAGCAGCAAAGAAGGCAGCTCCTGCAAAGAAGGCTGTCGCCAAGAAAGCTACTCCGGCCAAGAAAGCTGCACCAGCCAAGAAGGCAGCTCCTGCAAAGAAAGCTGCTGCGAAGAAGCCGGCAGCCAAGTAACGGCGCGGCTCAAACCAACAGCAGTACCAAGGCAAGCAAAAAGGCCCGAATGCATATCCTGCACTCGGGCCTTTTTGCGTTCATACACAAACTGCAATTCGCGTGGATCGATGGCTACTTTCCATCCTCGCGGATCGCAGCCAGCACCTGCGCGCTGTGGTCCTTGATGTCCTTGTCGACATCAGGCCAGACCTTGACGATCTTGCCATTCGGATTGATCAGAAATGTCTGGCGCGAAGCGATATTGAAAATGCCGTAATGATGTACGGGAACACCATAGGCATCGACGACCTTGTGATCGGGGTCCGCCAACAGCTTGAAGGTAAGGCTCTCCTTCGAGCAGAACGTGGCGTGGCTCTTGGGTGTATCGAGGCTGACGCCCAGAATGACGGCATGGGCAGCCGTAAATTTGGAAAGGTCACGCTGGAAGTTATGGGCTTCCAGGGTGCAGCCCGGCGTCATGTCCTTGGGATAGAAATAGAGCACAACCCATTTTCCCCGATACTGCGAGAGGCTGATGGGAGTGTTGCTCTGCGAGGGAAGCGTGAAGCCTGGAGCCATGGTTCCGGGCTGCAGCGGATCAGCAGCGAAGGCCGGAGCGACGGCCAGACAGCACAGCGCAGCGACGAGTATGGCGAACTTTTTCATGATGGTTTGCTCCTGTGGAGGGCTGAATACGCAAGGGAATGGACCGCGACAAGACAAGGGGAATCATGCACCGGTCTGATTTCCGTCACGACATGATTATCCCCGCGACATGGCAACTATGGCAATGCCAGCGCGGTTGGCAACATCCAGAATTGTGCTCCGATCAAAAAGGAGGGTCCGGTCCGCCTCGATAGCAAGACAGGTAGCGCCAGCCTGCTGCATGGACTCCAGGGTACGCTGGCCGATAACCGGCACATCGAAGCGCATGTCCTGGTTGGGCTTGGCCTGCTTGATTACGGTCAGCGATCGCTGTAGCGTAGAGGCATTCTGGTCCAGAGATGCCATTAACTGCCCGGCACGGAGAATGGTCGCGTCGGTACCTTCCATTGCTTCCACGGCAACGCACGCCTGCGCGGCAATCACGACAGTCTGTCCAATATCCCAGGCTGCCAGTCCCTGCGCGACGCCGAGTCCGTAGTGGATGTTACGCAACTCGTCTTCACTTGGCTTGCGTTCGGTCAGCACTCCTTCACGAGCCAGCAATGGCTCCAGAAACATCGTGGATGAGATCAGCTCGATCCCCTCATCGGCAAGCACTCGGGCAACGGCACCGAGCAGCATATCCGTGGAGCGGGTACGCAGGCTGAGCAGCAGCTTAGCCAGTCTCCAATCCGGGCGGATGGACGAGAAAATCTGCTTGTGCCGTACCTGACCGGCCATGACGGCACGCGAAACCCCCTCACGATGAAAGGTATCGATCAGGCGTGAAAGCTCACCAAGCGACAACCAGTGAACGTGAATCGCTGCATCCTCTGCTGCGCGACGGTCCATCTCCGGATCCGTTTCTTCGCGAATAGCTGCTACCACCACGGTAAGACCGGCAGCGCGCGCTGCATCCAGAAGCAAAAATGGAAATCGCCCATTCCCTGCGATGAGCCCAAGGCGCTCCCCTTTAAGCTGGCTCACTTGATGACTCCGCGCTGGCTGCGCTCGATAAAGTGAATGAGCAAATCCAGATCGGCGTGCGCCTCCGGATCCTCCTGACAGGAAGTAGCCAGCGATCGGATGCGCTCCAGCGCTTCCGTAGTGTTCAACTTCGCTGCCAGCAGCAGGCGAAATGCGGAATGGAGGTGCTTCAGACGCTGGGGGGTGAAACCACGTCGCTGCAGACCGACCTTGTTGATGCCGAATGCCTTGTTTTCCCGGCGCGCGCTGGTCAGCGAGAAGGGCAATACATCCTGCGTGACGATGGTGCCACCACCGATATAGGCATAGCGACCAACGGTACAGAATTGATGCACCGGACTGAATGCCCCGACAGTTGCATAGTCTTCAACGGCAACATGTCCGGCCAGCGTGGCCGCATTGGCGAGGATGCAGTGACTGCCAACCGAACTGTCGTGCCCAATGTGTACATAGGCCATGAGCAGACAATCGGAGCCGAGTCGCGTGATGCCTCCGCCTTTTTCTGTTCCGCGAGAAATTGTGACAGATTCGCGAATTGTATTGCGCGAGCCTACCTCGGTGAGTGTGGGCTCACCATGGTATTTCAGATCCTGCGGAGCAATGCCAATCGAGGTGAAGGGATAGATCAGATTGTCGTCGCCAATACGCGTATGACCATCCAGAACTACATGGGAAATGAGTCGATTCCCTTCCCCCATCACGACGTTGGCCCCGATGGTGCAGAATGGGCCAATCTCGCAGGATTCCGGGATCACAGCGCCGGGGGAAATCACCGAACTGGGATGCACACTCACGCGATCACGCTCGATTCCGCTGCCCCACCGGAGGCGCGGCGAGCAACCACGGCACACGTAAGCGTTGCTTCGCACGCCAGCTTGTCTCCGATATACGCCTTGCCCTCCATGCGTCCCTGGCGAGGGCGGAAGCTGAGTACTTCCACTTCAATGCGCAACTGGTCACCTGGAGTAACGGGACGGCGAAATTTGGCGTTCTCAATTCCGGTAAAGACAACCAGCTTCGAGTTTCGATCTGCAATCTCCTGAAGCAGGAGGATGCAGCCAGCCTGCGCCATGGCTTCAACAACCAGAACGCCCGGCATGATGGGATGGCCGGGAAAGTGTCCATTGAAAAACTCTTCATTGATGGTCACATTCTTGATGGCTGTGATCCGCTTCGCCCGCTCAAAACCTACCACGCGATCAATGAGCAGGAAAGGGTAGCGATGCGGCAGATAGTCCATCACCTGGCTGATGTCCATTGTCTGAGGTGCGTCACTCATCCGGGACTCCAAAGGGCAAGATACGCGCTTGTAGCGCAAGCCATGATTATAAATTGCGTGCGAATACGGATGTCGCTCTGCGACGGAACCCCGGCAAAAGACTTCCGAACACGGATGATTCTTCCGGCCGACTACTTCACGATGCGCCGAGCCGTCGCCTGCGGATCAA
>JAKBAG010000269.1 GCA_021809235.1 Acidobacteriota bacterium | reverse complement strand
ACCCGTACAGCAAGCTGCGTGTCAATGACCTCAAACTCCGTCCAGGCAAGCGAGACATCCCCGCTGACCAAAGGCAGGTCTTCCCCATGACCCCATTGGGTTTCAAGCACCGTTCCTGCCTGCATGGCAAGCAGATGGCGCACGCGGAAGTTTCGGACAGGAATGCCGACGGACACGGTCACCGGCAACGGCAGCACGACAGCCGGGATGGCATCCTCGCTCCCGTCAGCTTCCACCGGAGGGTCAGCGAGCACCGCACGCTCCAGGGCAACCGGGACCATATCCCCATTGGGTGCCTCCAGGCGAACAGGATCGGCCGTCAGAGCCGGAGAAACGGGTCGAAGCGTGCTTTCGGGAGTGGGTGCCGCCGATGCCATATGCCGTCCGAAGAAGAGATTCACTGCGGAGCGGTGCAAGCCAGAGACCGGAATGGGGAGAGACTTATGAGAGAAAACTTAGGAAACGCCCGTTGCGCTCGGCCGTTTCCGAGTACTCATCCGGCGGACAGGCAGATATGGACACCCATGCGTGCGTTCCTGCATGGGTGGAAGACAGCGAGCCAGCCGCAGAAGAGATGGCTCGCTGTCCCGTACCGCTTACCGCACCATATCGATCGTGTCCTGGGCCACGGTGTCGAAGGTCGTCACGGCTTTTGAGTTGGCCTCAAAGGCGCGCTGAGCGATGATCAGATTTGAGAACTCGGTGGAGATGTTCACGTTGGACTGCTCGAGCGACCCGCCCTGAATATTTCCGACGCCGGCAGCGCCGGGAGCATTGGTCACTGCCGTTCCGCTGGCCAGCGTCGTCGCGTACTCGCCGTTGCCCAGCATCTTCATGCCCTGCTGGTTGACCACCGATGCCAGCGCAACCCGACCCACGGCCTCCTGCTGTCCGTTCGAGAAGCTGGCCACCACCGTTCCATCCGAGTTCACAGAGAAGCTCTGATACTGCCCGCTGGCATACCCGTTCTGATCGGTGGCCGAGACGGCCGAGGCCGTGTCCACCTGCGTCAGTGTTGGATTGTTGTTGCTGCCGTAGAGGTTCCAGTTGAAGTTCAGATTCGAGGCTCCATCCGCCAGCCCGGTAAAGCTGATTCCGGTCACGTTGGCGGCTGGATTCACCAGATTGCCATTACTGTTGAAGGTCAGCGTCCCGGTGGTATTGGCCGTGGTGCCCGTCCCGGTCTGGTCCCCGGAGGGCAGCGCCATCGAATAGCTCCAGGTGTTACTGCCGGTCTTCGTATAGCTGATGGTCAGCGTATGGCTCTGTCCCAGCGAATCATAGACCTGGATCTGACCTGGAACCACCGTTCCCACCGCAGCCGACGAGTTCAGATTCGCCGTCATGCTGATCGTGCTCGTGGCTGCCGGTGCCTGCACCTGGCCAACCGGGATCGTGAGAGCCGTCAGTGGAGCATTGGTATTCACCACCCCATTGGTCGCCGGGTAACCCATCACCGAAAGTCCATCCTGGGAGACCAGGGCGCCGCTCGCATTCACCGTAAAATTGCCGTTGCGCGTATAGACGTCGCTGCCACCCGTACCCAGAACAAAGAATCCATTGCCATCGATTGCCATGTTGCTGGCCGTCCCGGTCGAGTTCACATTGCCCTGGGTAAAATTCGAGGCGATATTGGCCAGCTGCACGCCGGATCCCTGCTGGATCGGATTCCCGGATCCCGTCTCACCGACCTGCTGGTAGAAGAAATCCGAGAAATTGACCGTCTGGTCCTTGTACGCTGTTGAATTCAGATTCGAAAGGTTGTTGGCGATCGTGTTCAGCGCCGTTGCATCATTGTTCAGGCCCGTCAAAGGAATATAAAAACTTGCCACTGTCTCTCCTCCTGCTTGGTTGCGTGGTGGTTACCGATCTTCTCCCTGCCATACTCCTCCGGGGAAGCCGTTCTATTGCTTGCTGCCGGTGAAACGCGGCAATGGAATATCCCGGATGGCATGTCCGTAGCCCGGCTGGCCGTGAGGCTGACCCAGGGATTGAGCCACCTTCTCGGCCGAAGCAGAGATCGGAGGCAGACTCAGGTTTCCTCGTACCCCATGCGCATGCCCCACAGAACCGGGCATCCCTTTCGTCGCCGATGGCGCAACCGCTGCCTTGCCGGACGGTGCCGCTGCGCCGGTGGCGGATCCACTGGTTGTGCCAGTTCCTGTTCCGGAAGAAGTTCCGGTTCCCGAACCGGTGCCCGCCGCTGCCGTCGTATTCTGATTGATCGAAATCAGTTGCTCCAGGCTGTTGATCTGCACCAGCTGGCTGATGTACTGATTGGGATCCACATCCGCCGTCGGATCCTGATTCTGCATCTCCGTAACCAGAAGCGTAAGAAAATCATTGGCGGTAATCCCCGTATTGGCCGCAGCACTGCTGCTGGCCGACCCTCCGGAAGCCGCTCCACTGCCCGTGCTTGCCATCGGACTCAGCGCGCTCTGCGGTTGGCTGTTGGCGTTCCACGCCGAGAGCATGCCCATTATCGCTGCCTGACTCATCTTCGGCTCCTTTTGCTTTCTCCCGGTTTGAACTCCTGCGCGCCCTGTGCCATTCCCCTATCCCTGCGCTCTTCGACCGGTTGCCTGCTCCCTTGCGATTGGCCTGCCATACTTCACCGGGAGCAATGGAAAAACTCTCAGAGGAGGCCATCCCATTCGCCCTATCGGCGGAGTCCGAAGAAGCTCGCGCGGCTCGGGTTCTAAGAGCATCCACATACCAGGCTTATCCATCATCCCTTGCTCCCACGTCACGTCTCGCGCTGCCTGCCATGCCGCGTATGGAACAGGCCATGGAGCGCTTCCCATCCGCGTCGACCGGACTGGGCCTGTCCCTACGCATGCACCGAGATCCTTTGGCCGCTTGTGCTGGAGACGGGGGACATGGTTCCCCGGCTGCTGCCGGAAACCGACGGCAGCGTCGCTGCCCCCCTCGACAGTCCTGCCAACGGCTCGGCAACCGAACGGCCACTGCGTAAACCCACACTGCCGGTAGCGGCCAGGGCTTCCACCTGGCGCCCAGAGGATGATGCTGGAGAATCCTGCCCACCGCTGAAGCCAGCGCCTGCGCCGGAAGGATTTCCCTCCCCTTGCCCGTACCCCATCCCGGCATTGCCCTGCCAGGAGCGGGCCTGCGAGGAGGGATCGCCACCCCCCTGGGGCTGTCCGCCCATATTTCCTCCGAGACTGCTCATGGCCGCCGGGGCCACCACGGCCAGCCGCTCCACCGGAGTTGCCCGCTGTGCCAGCCAGCCGCCCAATGCCCCCAATTGCCCCTGCAACGCATGCTGCGCCGCCTCGGAGCTGGGAATCAGCGTTGCCTGAATCGACCCTGCCACCTGCCGCGCCTGCAACTCGACATACCCCAGACGCGCATCCTGATATCCGACCGAAAGACTGGCCGCTCCCGGTGCATGCGGCCCCATGCTGCCGCCCACTGCCACGCTGCCGCCATCCATCGCCTCAAAGACCTGCCCCGGATGCAGCAATGCGGCATGCATGGCTGCATCCGCCGATGCTGGATTGGCCAAAGCTGGATAAGCCAAAGCTGGATTCCCCGGCGTCACAGTAGCCGGTGCCAGCGTCGGGGTCACGTTGCCCTGTGGCAAAGGGTGCGTTGCAGGTATGGCAGAGGCTGCCACTTCGAAGGAAGACTTCGACACACGGGAGTTGCCGTCACTTCCACTGCTGCCCGTCCCTGCTGCTGGCGAGCCTGTCGAAGCGGGTGCCGCCGCACCGGCGGAATTCCATACGGTGACC